>NZ_CAXSLG010000004.1:0-275634 GCF_964238185.1 Lachnoclostridium sp. Marseille-P6806 | reverse complement strand
CATAAAATAAACCTCCAAACTGGTAAGTCTATCTTACATCAATTTGAAGGTTTACACAAACTTTGGGATACTCCCCACGAAGAAGCTGAATTCTTTTTCCCGTCTCTTTAGGATTCATCTTCATAGGGGATACCTCTTACTTTAATAATTACAATGACAACAAAATTCTTCTTCAAGTACTCGCATTCTTTAGTTTCTCAAGATGAGCCTGATTATACGACACAAATCTTCTAGGAGTGTGTCTGCTACTAGCTACAGACAAGAATTGCTGTTCTATATTTACAATGATGTCACTGTCATGTACTGTAGCAATGCAATCGGCGCAAAGAGCCTTATAGGAACATTCAGTATTGAACAAATTTTCGCCATTAAGGGTGAAAAGATAAACATAATCACCATAAATTAGTACATCAATAGTCGGACGCAATGTCAAAACTTATTCATCTGATTCTTTGAATTTCCCTTTGATTTGCATAAACTTATGCTTTGGCAACGTGATAGGGTTTTGCATTGCTATTATTTTAATTGGAACAAATTCATCCTCGTTTTCAAAGTGCCCACTTAATACATAAGCGCTAGCTTTCATCTCTAGTGGGTCAATTTCTTGATTTAGATTAGCAAGTGCGTCGATCAAATTACTGTATTCTGTATTAATAAGGTTGCTTGCTTCATTCAACTTATATATTGTCTTTCCGTTAGCAGAACCATCATAAGCAGATACATCTGAAAACTTATTGTCAAAGCAACCATTTTTCCCAACATAACGAGACTTTATCTCTAGCACAAAATCATCCAGTCCGCCAACTGGGCCAAATGCAATTTCCCTCCCGGTATACACCGTCTCCGCTCTTCTCGATGTTTAAATTTGAAAACTTGAAGAGACCAATTACTGGCAAGACTCGATTTTATAATAATGTCACGAACAACGCTTAACAAAATTGTCCTCCTCTCGTACTAAAAAGCAGCAAAACTTTTTGCTACCGCCAACAGTTCCTTAAATGAAGTTACAACATCCTCACAGTCGGATTCTGCCCCCCAGCTTATTCTTACCGTGTTTTCAATTTTTTCAGTCGGTATGCCCATAGCAGTTAGAACATAGCTAGGTTCATATGACTTGGAATTACAAGCTGATCCGTTAGAAATGCCGCAATATTGCTTAGTAGAAAGCATTAATGCTTCAGATGACACTCCGTTGAAGCAAATATTTAAAGTGCTTGGTACGCAATAATTCTGATCTCCGTTAATTTCGCACTTAACTCCGGATGCGTTAAGTTCTTCTAATAAAGCATTTTTAATTGTTAAGCATTTTTCTTGATTCTGCTTATACTCTGATGCCACCAGTGCACACGCAGTACCAAGCCCTACAACCAAAGCAACTGGTATCGTCCCTGGACGAATACCTCGTTCTTGTTGTCCTCCATACATAATTCCTTTTACTGGTGGCAGTTTGTACCGTTTCTTGCGTAAAACCAGTGTTCCAACACCTTGTGGTCCGGCTATTTTATGTGCGCTCATTGAAAGCATGTCATATTTAATTGCTTTGAGTTCATCTACCAATTTACCAAAGCTCTGTGTCGCATCAATATGGAAGAATGTTTCTTTATCTGCCAAAAACTCGCCAATCTCTTTTATAGGCTGAATGATACCGGTCTCATTGTTCACATGCATAATACTTACTAGTACGGTATCCTCTCTTACTAATCCTGTAACCTCTTCAACAGATACTCGTCCATCAGCTTTCGGATTCACATAGGACACCTCGAAACCCTGCTGTTCTAGTGCTTTACAAGTTCCTAAAACAGATTTGTGTTCTACCGATGTTGTTATTATGTGCTTTTTTCCGGTCTTTTCCGCATACTCCCTTAAACCCTGAATCGCAATATTGTTGCTCTCAGTAGCACCGCTAGTAAAGAACACCTCATCCTTATTGACACCAAGCAAAGACGCAACTTCAGCTCTTGCAGTTTCAACTGCCCGTCTTGCATCATCGCCAAAAGTGTGTGTTCTGCTATCTGCATTTCCTGGCGTATTTCTATATATTTTTATCATCTCTTCCAAGACACGCTCATCAATCGGTGCTGTTGAGTTGAAATCTAAATATACTCCCAAAACTACACCTCCAGAACAAGATTTAACAAATCATCCAAGCTTTTGATAAAGTTTGTGCCCGATAGGTATGAAATGCCCCTCTCTAAATGCAACTTAAAATACTTAGAAACAGTTTCATCATCTGTAGGAAGATTTTTCTTTATGCACCAAGCTTTAATCAAAGCCTCATATAATTCGCTATACTCTCCGCCAAACGTATACCAGGACATTTCAACATTACTATCTGCAATAATAGGAATATCGGTAGGTATCGTATTTTCCTTCAACGAATAGCAAAGCGCCCAACGACATAGCACATTCCAATTTTTTATTCCAGTCTTTCCCTTCAACCTTGAAAGGCGGTCTTTTGACTGATTGGAAAGCTTAATTTGTTTTATTATCATATCAGTCACCTAAAAAATAGCCTTTCTTTATTTTTGAACACTTTAATTCGTCATCATATACCAAGGTGAATTCATCACCGACGGTATCCTTCATAATTTCGTAGTAATGCTTATCAATTTCTGAATCAGTAGACAAGATAATAGTCTGATCGCTCGCATTCGGGAAATATGTCTTAATTAAAGCTACACGGTGTACGGAATCCATTCTTGATAATGGCGTATCTATAATCACTGGCAGCTTCTTCTTAGAACAAATTGCTAATGCCCAAAGAAGAGAAATAACCATCAGCTGTTTCTCGCCGGCAGATAAAGATTCTTTAGGAACAATCTGATTATCCGCATTTAGATAAACAAAATCCAGAGTAACATCATCCATATCAATCCGACTAATCAAGTTCTTTTTGTTAGCCAACTGCTTATAGCATTTTGTCATTGCTTCTGCTAATGTTCCGATTTTTTTCTTTTGTAAACGGATTTTGTATTCAGCCAAGGCCTGAGTTGCATGATGTGCGTATTTTAAGATTCTACCGTTATCATCATCACTTTCTAAGTTTGACAACATGTTTTCGACAAAGCGGTTATACTCTGAAGTTGCTCGCATAACATCGCCATTTAATCCAGTGCGCTGTTTTTGGGCTATCTCTAAAGAGGCCTCGTGTTCGATTATCTCTTGTTCAAGAGTTTTGATTTTTTTGTAGATCTTAGACAAAACTTTTTCATCTATATCCACACTTAGGTAGCTGTCGATCTCGTCTATCTTGGCAATTCCTTTTTGGCAAGTTGCCATGTTTTGCAACATATTGCCCTGAGCATTCATTAACCCATTTCCAAGCAACGATGTTAATTGATAAAAGCTCTGATCCGAGATATCAAATACAATTTCTGTACTTTCCTCAGCAGCTTTATTTTCCACATAGGAAATAAAATCCCTAACACTGTTGCTATCCCCGCCGTCGCTATATGTTTCAAACATAGAGTGAATCTTATCAACTGTGTAGCCAAGCAACTTTGTCTCATGCTCTTTGGCAGCTTGAACACTTATATCTTCAAGTAAATCTTTCACCAGCAAAAGTGGTAATTCGCTTGCAGCCACTCCAATTAAAGTTTCTTTTCCTTGTTCAACTTTTGCTACAAGTGCTGTTCTCTCGGTAAACAAATCT
Organism: Lachnoclostridium sp. Marseille-P6806; assembly: GCF_964238185.1. NCBI lineage: Bacteria > Bacillati > Bacillota > Clostridia > Lachnospirales > Lachnospiraceae > Lachnoclostridium > Lachnoclostridium sp. Marseille-P6806. Next base: position 271,982 of record NZ_CAXSLG010000004.1, on the reverse strand, counting down.
TGTCTCTGAACAACAATGTCTCCACCTTTTGAAGTGTAATCAACTTTTGCCTTTTCTAATTTTTTTCTGGCCTCTTCAATTTGTGCTGAAGTTTCGGCAATACGATCATCAATGATTTGCAGTGCAACTTCAGTCTGGTTTTTTCGTTCTCGAAGTATTTTCAATTCTTTTGTATGGACTTGATCATTAGATCTTTTTCCAACTCTATTTACAATTCGAGAAATATCATTATCCAAAAGATCCAAAACAGATATTCCTAGAAGAGTCTTAATTGACTCTTTCATCTGAGCGTTGGTATTTTCTACCGCCAATTCGGCAATTTTTTCTCCATCAAAGAAGAAAAAGCTGGACAATCCACTAGGGAGAATATTTTCAATAAACATCGCCCAGTTATCTGTTAAAAATGTATTGTCTTGTCCATCTTTTTTTACCTGAATTGTTTCTCGAGTTCTTTGTCCGTTTCCAGGCCAAGAACGCCTTATCAGGTATCTCTCATCTGTCTCATTTTCAAGCTTAAACTCTAACTCAACATATGTTTCCAAGCTGCCATCAGCAGTATTAACAAATGCTTTAAGATACTGTCCGTAACTTGAATATTTGCTTTCACTATACGCAAATGAATTTGCACCATACAAAGCAAGTAAGACGCCTTCCAAGAAAGTTGTCTTGCCTCTACCGTTCATACCTCCGATTAGAACAACAGGCTTTGAAGATTCAAATTCAAACACATTATTTCCGGCATACACGCCGAAATTATGGAATGTTAGTTTTGTTATTATCATTAGAATTCTTCTCCTGCGATTGCGGACTCTTCTTCTGAAACTTCTCCTTCAAACTCTTCAGCCTCACTTTGAATATGAGCAAAGAATTTATCATTGAATTTTCCGCCTAATTCTTTTTTTCTAGTAATACGATCTTCGTAATACCTTGTTGCATCTTCTTCATTCATGTAAAATGTATGAGAAATGCACTTTTCTAAATCATCCAAAATACCTTTTCGTTGATTAAGGCTATTTGACTGATTTTCTATATCAATCATGCTATATAGCATTTCAAAGGTCAGTTCTTCTTCTGGGAATAAATCTTCACAAACCGACTTTAGTACATCCCATTCATCTTTTCTGAAAGCTTCTGAGCCTACCCATTCTGGATCCAAAAACTTTTTCCCTGTCACAGCTTCAAAAATGGCTGGCAAAGAATCATCAAATTCGTGTTTGTCAAAGACCCATATACGACGAATTGCTCGCAATTCCTCCATTGTAATCAGAGAAACATTATCAAAACCTTCTGGTCCTTCTTGCTTGATTTCTTCTTGCATACGAAGCAATCTCTCTAACCAAGCCTCACGAACTTCCTTTTTGTAAGGTCCATGATGTAAACGACCAAAACTTCCTTGAAGGAAACCACCCATTTTTCTAAAGCTTCGTCTTTCTCGGTCTTGTTCTTCATCGCCAAATTCATTTCGAAACTCAAGTAAAGGGGTCATCCAGGCTTTCTCTTCGTCATTTGCTATCATTGCTTCCATAGATTTGTCTTTTTCTACCATTGTACAAACCCAACAGCCAAATCTACTTCTACCGCAACTTGGTAAATCTTTTTCTACCATCATCGGGCATTCATTGTCTGCCGTTGCACCTTTATACAAAGTAAGCAATTCCTGATTAGAGTATCCCCATGGATTTTTATATTGCATAAGGAATACCCACACATCATCATCTGTCCATTCAGCCAATGGTGCAAACACAAGTTCATTTACCATTGTAGGATTCGGACTCAACAACTCTCTAACTCGTTTCTTTTCGTAATTTGCCATAGTCTTAGCACGATTAGCACTTTCCGCTTTTCGTGTGCCTAAAACCATAATTATTTCACCATGTTCAGCAATCTTATCTTTAACGAATTTATTTACAGGTTGTATTTTCAGCCTATCAGTACACCATCTAAATTTTTTTCTTGGAAATGGGTATCCTCGACCTAAAAGATTAACCCAAAATGTATTGTCATACTCTGGGGTTAATCTATGTGGTACGAAAGGCAATCCTTGTTCAGTTGCTGCGTCTTCCATCTTTTTCAAAGACTGTATTGCCCATTGTGCAACCACAGGAGACTCAACAAGAGTATCCGTATTTATAATATGAATTGTTTTTTTCCTATCTTCAGCTGGAAGTCCTTGAATTGCTAACCATACAAGCTGAAGTGTAGCTGTGCTGTCTTTACCGCCTGAGTAACCAATAACCCAAGGAATATCATCCACTTGGTAAAGGTCCCGGACAGTCTGCATCAATTTATTTACATCTTCTCTATTTATCGACATTTAAAATCATCCGCCCATTCATTTATTTATACTCTGCAAAAATTTCTTTTCACGCATTGATTCATCATGATCAAGCGGAATGTTCAAACTAGTTTTAATAACATTCGCCGTCAAGATAATTGCCGCATCATTGTTTATCATTCTTCCATTTGCACGGATGGTTCTCAATTTCCACGACAGAGCACTTCGTCTCCAATCAATCTCTCGTAACAAACGCAAACGATCAGCCATATTTTCGTCTCTGTGAGTAAAGAAATAGTTTCCTATTCGTCCCAGTGATTGTATGACCACGGCTTGCGTAATGATATAGTTTTCTCGCAAATCAACTTTGCTAATTTCCTTGCTCTGAAGTTCATTCCACTGCGTCATATTATCCGCTACTAACATCCAAAACTCGGTCAAGAATTCTTGTGCATCTTCAGAATTGTCTTTTTGAATTATTCTTTTATTTGCAGAGTAAAAAGTATTCAAAGTGAACAAATTTGAAGAGTATTTCCCTAAAATGTCCTTTTCCTTATCTGTATAAGTATTGATAAATGGAACTTTAGAAATAACCTCTCGTGTAATTACTGCCAAATCATCACGAGAATCATACAATTCTGCAATAGAGTTTGATGTTTTTACGGCATGTTTATTTAGATCCGTAAAAATCTGTTGGCTTCTCTCTAATCCTTTATCTTCAAAAAATACTACAGAAATCGTTTCATCCCCAAGTGATTCATCATTTGATAATGCTTCCAGAATAGCTGCTTTTCTATGCTGTCCATCGTTAATCAAAAAAACAGCATCCATGGAAACTTCCAAAACACCAATATCGGCGTTCTCTTTCGTAGAGATAAACTTGAAATTCCCATCAATAGATGCTGCCAGAGCAGAAAACACATAATTATCACGGTTATCCAAAATATACTTGCTGATAACTGGTATTCTTGTTGAATTTAATCGCCGTTGTGCCCTGTATTCAGGCAAAACATATTCATCATCCGAAGGAAATAATCTCGGAATCATCTTTAATGGAACCATTCCTATATAATATTCTCGTTTAGCTTGGATTCCTTTAACCACAGGAAAACGATATACAAAGTCCATAACAACCTCCCACACATAGCAAAACGCTATACTTAAGTAGACTACTTAAGTATAGCGTTTTATTTGCGTTTTGTCAATGAATCATGTGCCTACCAATGGGTTTTACTCATTTAGAAACATTGACTTATAAAGCTCCCAAAATGCCTTATCATAAATGTATTTAGGCTTAGAATTTCCTATTTTCACAATACTGTAGTGCTTATTGAGTCCCTTAATATCATTATACAAAATTTGGCTATCAGAACTCTTAGCTTCTACCTGGAAGACAAATTCAACGTCAGAGCTTTTTAAATCAGCTACATTATGAACGACCCATGTCAGAATATACTTTGAATAGTCATCTTCGCCTGCGCCAAAATGCTTTAGGAACTGCGTAGACAGTATGGTGCCAACTCCAAACTCTCTTCCTTCTTTCAGTATTTTTTTCAATGCCGGGAATCCTTCGCTCATAAAGTTATCTGCTTCATCTACCAGAATCAACTTGGTAATTTGGCGATATTTATTATTGAGCTTACTTGAACCCGCTGCCTGCATTTGCGAATAGAACAAATCCAAAGTAATCGCTACGATTAGACTTTGAATATCAGCATCATATCCCGACAAATCAATTACAACAACTCCTTTCAATAAATCGAAAAGCAATTGTGTCTTGCTTGCGGCACCTTCAAAAACCTGAAACTGATAAAGCTTATCCATGGCTGCTGCCAACGAGTCATTCTTCTTTATATCCTCGTTGTTAGCATACAAGCTGTAAACCATATCAAAGGTCGGAGGAGAATTGTCCCATGTTGCCGGATTTGCCGGTATAATTCCTCGTGCAGCATAAGCATCAATAATACATTGAAATAGAGTATTCTGCTGCTTAGGCCCTAATGAGTACACCTTTGACAAAGTATCTTTAAAGGCATTTGCAGTATGTGTAGGAAGCAACGGCTTAAATACCTTTGATTTTGTAAGTGACAAAGGATTAAACGGAAGATGATATGGTTTCAATACCTTCGCATCTGTTGCCCTGATAAAGTCTTCTTTACTTTCGTTGTAATCTCCTTTGTAATCGAAAATTAGGATACCGATATCGTCACTTTCAAAGTTATCTTTTCGCTTCTGGTACAACTGCGTAATCATAGATTTCGTGAACTGTGTTTTACCAGTTCCCATAGTGCCAATTATACCAGTATTCGTATGAAAGATCTGTTCTGTATCATTTGGGCACCAATAAAGTGGTTCTCCATTGGTAATGTCTGTTCCAAACAATACCTGCATTCCTTCTTTAGATTCAACAATGGTATCTCTCGGTTCTGCTGCTTCTTCGTTTTTATTAAGGTCCTCTGATTCAGTCTGCTTATTGTCAGTACCATACTGTACAGGTTCCTCAGCAACCTTACTAACACTATCAGTTTTCACGTCACTAACTGGCATGTAAGTAATATTACTTGAGATTTCACCAGCATCTCCAATTACATCTTCCAGAATATGCACTGATTCTGATTGATACTCTCTTTTTAATCGTTTAGGCAATTCCTTTGTTGCAAGATCAAGATCCTGCTCAATTTCCTTCGCCGACAAAACCATATAAGAAGATCCTAGTTTTTCAGGCATTTCAAGCAAGCATATTCCTTCAGCATCGAGTTCTCCAGACTTGTTTAAAACATTAGTCCCGAAAGAAACCACAGTACCTTTTCCAATAAAGTCATCCATTGCATTAGAAATGGTATATCTCTCATTCAATAGATTTTCTCTATATTCATCAAGAACGGCATCCCAATTTTCGTCAGGATAAATTTTATAAAGCTTTAGTTTTTCACAACAAACCGAAATCAATTGCATGAAAAAGTTTCGGGACAATTTACGTTCCAATGCATTACGATTTTCATCGGGCCAAAGTGCATCATGCAACCCCTTGTGAGTATTCCTTACTTGTTCCTTCGCCTTATCAATTACGGTTGGCTGATTAAGTCCAATTTTCACTTCAACTGGATGTAGATATATCTTGATGTTATCGTTTGGACCTTCAATACCAACCAGCAAAATATCATCACTTGTTGCTCGTTGTTCAAATCCTAGATTCTTCGCAGAGAGCATGCCATCTTTTTGTGACAAACCTGCACCACCAGATACTCTTAACATTTCCTCCAAAGAAATCGGAACCCATGTAATGTTCGGATGTTTGTAGTAAGCCATGCAAAGTTTTATAGCAGACAAAATACTCATTTTTTCTCTACTGAAGTAGCTATCCGCTGCACCTGTAAGCTTTTTGGCAGTTATTAAGCGAAGCATCCAACCACCATTAATTGCATTGAACAAACTAATAATACCGTTGATATTATCAATATTCGCTGTAACGCCTTTCTTTTGCAACTGGTCGGAAATGATTTCGTTGTACTGGTTTGATTTTTGCGTAACGGTGATGTCATCATATCCACTTGCAGATGTGTATTGGTCGCTATAATGAATAATCATCAATTCGTCATCAGTAGCACCTTTCTTTTGGAAGAATGACAAATCGACTTTAGGATCAACAAAAACAACCCAGTTAGAAGACTTGTAAATCTTACCCAGCTGTCCTTCTTGTCCCTGTTCAATTTCTGTGAAAATGCTGGAATTTGGTTCGTATGAGCTTCCAGAAAAAGCAACACGAAACGTTGCATTATAATATGCTGCCATGCGAATCAACTGATTATTCTTTGCATCGGCGTACTTCGTTCCAAATCCAGTTTTATACCAATCGGCGTTTAATACGGATGGAATCCCAGAGGTAATTCCACCTAACGAAATCCCTGTTGTAATTGCATCCATTCTACTTGCACCGGTATCTTCAGAAGATGCCATCTCATAAAATGTCAAATGTGCATACTCGTATTCGGTCTCATCAGGATTTTTATAGAAGCAACGGATTTTACTTGTCATAACTAATGCAAGTTCACTAGCGTCTTCAAGTTCTTTTGCTCCATAGCTATCTTTAATTGCTTGCTTCAATTTGTGCATATCTGCTAACAGTGAAAATTCATTATAACTTCCTTTTTTTGCATAGACTTTCACATCGAAGCTAAGCATATCATCATAATCAATGCCATCCTTAGCACTCTGAACATAGTATCTAATCAATCCTTGGAGAATCTCTCTACAGTCTCCCATGTTAATCAGATTAACACACAACAAACGATTTCCAATATCATCAAATAAAAAAGAAAAATGTTCTTTATACTGATTGATCTTATCGCATACCAATTTCTGAACAAAATTTCGTGCTCCTAAATATCTCCTGTTCGATGCAGGGGCATAATATCTCCATTCAGGGGAATGCTTTTGTTCAATGGCATGGTAAAGGTTCTTATCAGAGTCCTTAACAAAAGGTAGCAAATATAGCGCAGTGAGTTTCTCAACCAAATTTTCTCGAACTTCACCTACTTGAGACTCATCAAGAAGCTTTAGCTGATATAATACGTTCAAAGGATGAAGAGGACTCATTTCTATCGTCCGTTCATCCGAATTTTTGATAACACACCCGATTAAAAGTGTCTGATTATCAACACTGGATAATGATTGCCCTTCCTTCAGCTGTTTGAAGTTGTCTTCTACAGCTGCCACATAATCACTAGCAGCGTTGTACAAAGCAGAATCTTTCTTGTAAAAGGCTAAACTTGGAACCGTTCTAAGTGTTTTTAACTCATTCAGCAATCTCAGATATGCATCATGTACATTAGCAGCGACATCCAATTTATACTCTTCTGCACCATCAATCGTTTCTCGAATCGCCAACCACTGCTTATCAACAAATAATTTTTCAGCTTCTATGGAAGACTTAAATGGATCTCTTGCAAAATACTCCTTAGTTCCAACAACTATTTTATTGCCAGCCCTATATTCCAAGCTTTTTTGCAACGAATGCTTCAACTTGAACGCAGAAATGCCAGTTAATTCAGTAGGTTTAGCAGGCTCATCTTGTATTTGGAGAGGTAACGCTATATTGCCTATCTTTAGCGAACAATCTAATGTTCCTGTATCAGAGTCGATTGCTTCTTCTCCGATCAAAACATTTAATGTTTTGTCATGTTCAGCTTCTAAAACCTTTCCTGGCTCCAATGCAACTTCCGTGACATCATGGTTAGGATTTATTAGTAAACTATCCTTTAATCCAAAAATCTGGATCTTGCCATTCTTAACATTTTTAGTCAATGAAAGGACATACGATGTCTGAATGTTCTCCAAATACGCCGGAAGAATGTTTAGCACACAAACCTTAAAGATATAGACAATTTTATTGTTTGTATCCTGTATCTTCACATAGGCAAAAGTGCATCCAGTTGGTTTTACTGTCAATAATACTTCTTTTGATGAAGTTGTAAATGTAGCTCCAACACATTCTTCTACCCAAGACGATTTTACGTATATGTTCGTATCAATCGAAATAGTTACTTCATCTTTTAAATCTGGATTGAAAATAAGAACATTTTTCCTGCGCTGCTTAGATTTTGTTTCGCCATCACATCTAACAAAAAGCAACGAATCTTCACCAAAGGTATACTCGATTGGGGCATTGTGATACGCACTTATTCCAGAATCTGCTATTTCAAGCGGGTTATCCAATTTTTTTCTCAACTTATCTTGAGATGCCTTAACTAAATCGTAAGTCAGATTTTCATGCCAAGGTAAAGATTTCTTTTTGCTCGCAGCAATCTGTTTTACAAGCTCTTTATCAAATTCATTGCCTAATTCATCTTGAATATTTCCATGTTTGTAAACTCTATTGATTTCCTCAAAGAATTTATGATTTTCGTCCAACCTGGCAGTAATCTTCTTTGGGTCAACCATGTTTTTTATTGTAGGATCCGGCAATAGAGAAAAGCTTGGATAATCAGCATCAACAACATATCCTCTTCCTAAAACTGTTAGTAAGTCTGAGTATTCAAACAGTGAAGATTTATCGCTGTATCTATCACCCTGTTTCCGTTTTAGCTCAACTTCTAACAAAGTTCGATCTGCAATCGACAACTGAGCTTTTGAGATATCAACTTTGATTTTCTCGATAATAGATTGAGCATGAAAAGGCATTCCCTTAGCCGCTAAATCTCCAGTACCACTGGTAATAGTGTCAATTGCAGAATGAGTAATCATCAAAATAGGAAATCTATTCTCTGTTAACTCTGCATTTCTCAATGTTGCTAAGAAATCATCCGTCATTCCATCTCTTTTGGCAGCAACAACAACTTGCATGTTCTCTGAGATTTTCAATGTGAATGTTGAATACACATCGCCATAAGAATAACTTCCTTGGATATTATTCTGACTGGTAACATTTCTCAGCGCATCGTCAACACCCACAACCATTTCTTCTGTGTCTAATTTTAAACAATAACGCTCACCCGATTGAAGAGCATCTCCCTTACTTTGGAAAAAGCATAGGGTATTGTTTGCAATATAATTATAAAATTCGTTTAACATATTTTGCATCCCCACTATCGCTCTTCTTTTCAATTAAGTTGAGCTTCTCGTAATAATCGGTTACTTGTTGTTTCGATATATCATCCAGAAAAACTCCACGTCTTTCGAACTCATCGAAAACATCTTTAAGTCGCATTTGTTCGTTATCTTTTATTGAAATCTTCGTTAAAAAGATAAGTGTTTCTTCCGACAAACTTAACATCAAACCGCTTCGCCCTCTACTTTTCAAATACTTATGACAAAAGCTTTCATATTTCCCTGCATAAGAATTGTATGCTCTTGCTCGCACAGTGTTTTCAAACTGGCATTTTACACTTGCAAACAAGAATTTTAACGAGGCTAAAACTTGATCTTCATCGTTCTCCTTTTTCAGTTCACTCATTTCTGCACAATCAGTGATTGATTGACGATACAATGATGTCAAGTCATCAATAGTTTGCGCAATATCAATTTCCTTCTCTGGATTTTCATCTAAATACTTTCTCAAAGCAATATAATCAAATCGTTCAGAACCAGGTTCTGTATAGTTCAGGATCTCTAATGTAACAACATGAGCAAACATTTTCTCAACAGAATATTGCAATCTCTGCCATCCATCAGTAAAGCACTGTCTACTTTGGCTTGTCTTTTCCCAATCTAAGCAAAAATACAAGGGAATGTTTATTGATCTCTCACCATCTAAGAATCTATCCAACTGTAAACTTGTCTGTGCTGTATATGAAAAGAAATATAGTTCTAGCAGTGTAACCAAATACTCTCTCACTCTGTTTTGATTACCAAGAATGTACTTAAAATCACTTTCAAATACCTCAGTTAATGAAGTCACCACACCATAATATGAAATGTCATCAGTGTTTTTTTCATCCGAACTCTTCAAATGCTTCAAGACCAGTCGTTCAAATACATTTGAGGATGCCAACTCTCTCGTTTTAGCATTCGTAACCATTCTTTTCAAGTTGTCCTTATTTCCAAGAACATCAACTAAATAGTCGGCAACTTTCTCTTCACTTACTTCTTTGTAAGGTATGTGTGACAACATCTGCAAATTCAAAGGGCGTAACTGCTCGTTTGAAGTAAAGAACAATTGCTTTACTGTTTCATAAAACAACTGCTCTTGTCCAGCTTCGATATCAGTTTCTTGCTTAAGTTCAGCAACCAACTCCGAGACAGCTATTTTATCAGGTTTCTTTCCTTCAATCTTACACAAAAATGTTCCTACCAGCTGAGATAAATCTTCAACCGGTACACTATTAGGCTGAGTAACAAATGGAAATAATTTAAATCTATTACCAGTTTTATGAATGAACTTTCTATTAGAATCAAACATTTTTCCAGATTGGAACTCAGCAAGGCTCAAATTATATTCCATTATTTCACCACCTTAAATTCAAATCCAAAATCGTTTTCCTCAAAAACAATTTGATATTTTTTATCACCATCTTTTGGTATTATTGTTACTCGCTCTTCCTTATTCCCAAGCTCTATAAGTTGTTGAACAAAGCTTACAAAATCAGTGTGTCGATTTTTATCTTGCATTGTTGGACGATACCCAGCCTTCATATCTGAAATTAGTTCGTAAAGCGCAAAATCTATTTTTATGGTCACAGGCTTCGTGTTGTCTTGACCATCCTTTTTATATCTAAGGCTTATAATCGGAGAGAATCTCTGAATTTCCCCAGTGATTTTAGGTGCATCTTTGTTAATAGCCGCCTTTAACTTGAGTTCTTCTAAAATCCAATGGTGTTCATTGGATTCATCAATACAAATAAAGTCACCGCCAAATTCCCCATCCCAATTCAAAACAGCCTTTTTTGTTGACTCGTAAAGAGCAGCTAGTTTCTTCTCATTGCCACTATTTTGATCATATAGATAGGATAAATATTGTTCAAAGCGGATTTCTTTTTCGCTTCTATTTAGGTTATGCTCCATTGCTTTGAGGCGTGCAATAAACCTATAGATAATCTTCTTTAATTCAGGCTTTATTCCGCCAAGTTGAGAAATATTTGAAATTGTATTGAGAACAATATATGGTGTTCCCCTTGTTGTATCTTCAAATACTTTTTCTATATTGTCTAATGAATGGAACCTAGTCGCTTCCTCATCGGCAATAGCTGTTCTATTTCTAAGAACATCATGACTTCTCATCGCATTGATTAAAGGCGAAATATCTTCATATTCATCGAGCAACATAGGTGTTGTCCAACTAATGTAATCATTCAAATACTGTACATCCGATGTTCCAATAGATATCTTTTGTTTATCAAAATCCGGATGTACTATTAAATCATATAAAAGGTTCAATACCTCCCTAGTTGCAACAATCGTTTTATCTATTATGACCGCCTGGACAATTCTATGTATAAGAACTTGCTGATTCTTTGGATCTGACAAAAATTCAAAATTATGACGAACAGGGCAGCGTTGGCATAACTGACAATTTGTTTCCTCTTTTTTGTAAGACTGATAGAATGGATTATCATCATTCTGACTAAAAACCTTTTCTAATAGTTTTTCCAAAAATACGGTTTGTATTCCATTTTCACTTAAAGAAAAAACCTGATAATCGGCGAAGCTGACATGCTGAAATACGCTCTTATCTTTATATCCGGTCTCTTGTGCATAGCTCGATAAAATTTTGTTTTCTTCAACATACTTGCGAAGCTTTGTAAAAGACTTTCCTTTTGCTGACTCAATGAAGTTATTCAATGTGCCCAAGTTAATGGCAATTATCATTTTTGATCCATCAGCATTATCGTAATGCTCGTCATCGAAATCTGTAAGCTTATCTGCCAATGTATCAATGGACGTTAATGTTGGTTCACTACTTTCAGTTGCATCATTATATAGCTCATAGCCATCTAACAATCCTTCGGTATCAGAATTTTTCATATAAGAAATCAAGTGTGACTTACCATCGCCGGCACTTCCACATAGCAACACCAAACACTTACCTTGTTTTTCATTTACACTACGAAGTAACTTTCGCAGTTCAATTTCAACATGTCGCTCTACATGCAAATACTCTTTAAAATGGTTAAAAGCATTTGTATTTTCTACAGACTCAGCTGATGATTTACGCAGTTTACTAAGCTGCATTATAAATTCACATGCCATTGTATTCCCTCCATTTTATCTCTTGTATTTGCAATAAAATTCTTCTATCATCTGGTTGAATTTCATCGGTTCCTTTTTATATAAATCATATGCCTCATAAAAAATCTTGCTTACATTTGACAATCCTTCTTTTCCGTCTGTCACAACATAATGAATGCATCCTATTTGCATTGTCAACCCAGTAACATTCCTATACTTTTCATCTATTTGCCCCCCTTTAACAGCTGCTCTATTTTTCATAATGGCAGAAAGTTCATTAAGCTTCTCAGTATCAACGCTTAATGTTGCTCCTGATTTGAAGTATAGATCATACAAGACAACCGCCTCTTCTAAATCCCACTTAACTTTTATCATTGCCACAATCCTCTCTCGGTTTCTTTATATATTTTCCACTTTTAATTCGTGCATCAGCCGGCTTTTCTGCATCACTAGGTATCGCCCATGCAAATCCAATTCTCACGGCGCCTTCAATTCTATTTTCCGAACACAATACCTGAATACGCCTTCTTGAAACTCCCCATTTTTCAGCCATTTGGCTTATAGATAAGTATTCCATCTATTCCTCCACAGTATATCTATAATACGTCCATGATAACTATTCTATCAAAGCTAATTATAGTCCTATCTGCGAATAAAATCAAGATGGTAAATCATTTATAAGCCCCTTAAATAAACCTTTTTCACTCTTCTGCAAGCAGGGCATCGGTGCTACCCGCAATGCTTTTTGCTTGTTGGGAAGTATCCTCAATCCCCACAGAATCCGTATCTAACGATACTGATTACACCTTCATTCTGAACGCTATGTAAAGAAAGAATACAAAGTCTTTTGATAGACTTTGCCTCCTTAAATCCCTCGCAATTATGAACTGCACCTCACTTATTAGATAGTATACCATACTGTCTAACAAATGTGGTGCAGTTCCTCTTTCTTAATACTTATTCAAATCAATATTTCCCATTTTCCATATCTTTTTCCATCCACTCTGCGAATATATTCCTTTTTCTGCAAGGACTCCATAATTCGCTTAACAGTGCTAAGAGATTTTCCGGTCTCATCCACAAGCTCTTTTTGCTTGATCGATGGGTTCTTGTAAATCAGCTCCAGAACCGCCAGTTCCTCTAAAGTGCATTCCAAAGTGTCAAATTGAGACTTTGGAACTTTAGGATTGACACTTTGGGAATTGTCCTCAACATAGTCCACGTGCATATATCTGTTTTTCAGCTCGTATTCCGTTCCCAGAATTAAGTTGCTGAAAAACATTTCCAGAAACTTTGTAGTGGCATGAACACCGTTCTGCAGATCGTTGTAATTTGCTCTTACCAAAGCGTTACGGAAATACCAAGAGTTCTTTTCGAAAGCATCTTTGTTTACCTTGAATCCGAATATTTTCATGTACTTGATCATAAAAACAGCCGTAGCTCTGGTGTTGCCCTCGCAGAACGGATGAATCTGCCAAATATCCGAAGCAAACTTGGCAAGATGTTTTACGCAACGCTCCACGGATAAGCCTTCATAAGAATACTGTTTCTCCGTTGCAAAATCATAATCAAGCGTGTCTTTGATACTGTTCCACGCTGCGTAGGTGACGGTATCGCCTTTTAATACCCATTCCTTTTTTGTAATATTATACTGGCGAATCTGACCGGCATGGGTAAACACGCCCTCAAACAGTCTGCGATGAATCGTCAGCCATTCAGCCGGAGAAAACTGAAATGCTTTCTCGCCCAACAGCTTCGCTATTCTTGCGGACACAATATCTGCTTCCTTGGTATTGTTCTCAACTTCTGTACGATCAGTACGCTGCTCATAATAGCTCTGAATGCGTTTCTGCGCTTCATCAATACTGATTTTTCCCTCGATATGTTCCTTGGCAGTATCTAACAGATACGCGGAGGTCTTCAAACCATCTACCGCCTGCAAGCCGATTGCAGTCTGCCACGCTTCACTCTTTTCGATTTGACCGGGCTCGCCTTGTTTGATATATTCTTCAAGTTCAAATTGCCAGTTCTTTTCTGCCGACATAGCTGTACCTCACTTCTTGCTTAATATCCAATCCTAAAATAATCCAAATATGCTTTATACTTGTCCTGTGCGGTCAGGCAGGTATCGGTCAGATAGCCCTTTTCATTGTCCCATTCCTTCAATCCACGGTAATAGAACATCTTCAGATTGTCCTCAATGATGAACGGAACGATATTGTATTTCAGGCATTCCTTGAATATAATGAGTCTGCCTACACGACCGTTGCCGTCCTGAAACGGATGAATCCGCTCAAACTTCACATGAAAGTCCAGAATGTCCTCAAAGTTTTTTTCTTCTTTGGTATTATATTCCGTCAGCAGGGCCTTCATTTTATCGGCAACTTCTTCCGGAAGGGTGGTATCCATGCCACCGACTTCATTCGGAAGTTTCTTATAATCGCCAACAGCAAACCAATCTTTTCTGGAATCGCTGGTGCCGTTCTTCAAAACCAAGTGAAGCTCTTTGATGAACTTTTCCGTCAGCGCTGCTTTTGCATGATCAATGATCATGTCAATGCAGCGGAAGTGATTTGCTGTTTCAATCACGTCGTCCACGTTCAGAACTTCTTTTTCTACACCGATGGTATTGGTTTCAAAGATATATCTAGTCTGATCGTGCGTCAGTCGGCTTCCTTCTATATGGTTGGAATTGTATGTCAAATCAATCTGTGTTTTGTGGTAGATCCCGCCGGAGTATTTACTTGCCTTCTGTTCTTTCAGGATATCCAACAGAGTAATCGGCTCCTCTTTTCTTTTATTGGTACGCTCCGGTTTTTCTGCGTTTTCCGGAATGCTCCATGTCTTACCGGTAAGAAACGCACCATTCACACGTCCCTGGGCGCAGTAATTTCTGACACTACGCTCTGACACATCCCACTTTTTCGCTATTTCAGCAACTGAAAGATATCGCATCTATGATCCTCCACCATAAAATTCATCAAAAAACTACGTTAATCTATTACATAGTATACCACATCATCGGCAAAAATATCAATAGTATTCGAGTTTAATTATTATTTTTTGCCGACAAGGGGATTACGATTTCTGGATATAGAAAGCCGGACTCCATCGAAAAGGAAGTCCGGCAAGGCATTATCTATATACGATTTCTTTCAATACAATCTCTTCCGCTCGATTGTGGATACTGTTCATAGCTCCGAGCCATGCCATCTGGTCTGCTGCTTTCAGTTTCTCTGTCACACCCTCAGTAACCTTCATTTGCTCAACAATCAGGGACAAACGCCCCTGTGCCTGCTCGTTCAAATCGGCAAGGTAAGTCCAGAGCTGGCCGTCCAGAACCAAATCATTGAACATCATTGGATTGTACTCCTTCAGATACTCTCGGTGCATCCACCCATATTTTCCGATAGGGCGTTCCTCGTGGGGAAGCTTCAGATCCGGGATGTAGTAATCTCCAACCAGCACATAGTTCATATTGTTGATACTCTTTTTGTTTTTCATAAGCTTGACCTCGATTTCAAAATTTTTGTCACATCGAGACTCTCTGGTGTAGTAGTGGTGTAGTAGCACCACCTTCAAACTTGAAAAATCTTGATATTACAGTGGATTTTAGAGATTTCTGCAAATAATGCCGTGGCAAATAAATAGTACTTTTATCATATATCTAAAACTCCTTATAAATGCTTGATTTTCCTTAATTTTACGCTACTTTTCGGCATTTCCACAACAGAGGCATTTTAACCACAACTTAGTATAACTACGCTTATTTTCGCTTGTTTTTTCCATCATTTGTCGATTTCCTAGAAGCTATACCTACCTCTTTCTGACTGTTTTTCTCTGCATCATCATGATTCAGATTCCCCACATTTCTCCACATACCGCCTCCGGTAATACTCCATCGTACGGTACTCAATAATATCTTTCATCTGTGCCTTAAAAGAATTTATCTTGATTACATCCGCCAGTTCATCTCGAATCGCTAATGCATAGCCTGCCAACTATCACATTATAATTTTCTGTTGTGACATCGGACACGAGTACTTTATAATATTGTAATGCCAAAAAGAGACCGAATTATATTCTGTCTCTTATAATGATTATTTCATATTGGCTCTCTTCAAAGCTTTTTATATCTTTTCATGTTTCCTAATATTGTGAAGTCATGTAAAAGCAGATGCTCATTACCTGTTGAAATTCATTTTTCCTTACATTTAATCCCATAATTTCCCCTGCTTCCATTTTCATAGCCACGATAGATTTCATATCGTTTTCCATTTATCTCAACTTCATCATCATGAATAAATGTACAAGTCTCACCATTTTCTTCACAATATTTTGAAATTGCTTCTATGGTTTTTCCAAGAGTTGGGTAATTTGTACTGTCCTCATAAGGAACCCAAAAAGCCTTTTTTAACATATAAATGCCTCCTTCCACTGCTACTCCTTCTCTCCTTCATTTGCCTCTTCCATTTCCACCTGTTCCTGGCCGATTCCATCTTCAAACCGTACCTGCAGTACGGCCTGCGGCCAGTTGACAGAAACATAGGCCCTCTTATCTCTGGCCTGTGCTTCTTTGTCGAATATTTCCAGAAGCTCCTTCAAAACCTCCCTTGTTAAATATCCGCCCCTCCAGTGAAATAAAAGTATTTTTCCCTTCTTTACTGCCTGCTTTGTCCGACTCTGCACGGTATCCATCGTTGTCCAGGAGATTTTCTTTTCTTTATAGTAGAAATGATCGGAATCACTGCAGACCGGTACCTTCCAGATGACCGGCTCGTGATCTCTGAAGATCTGCTTGTCCGACAAATTCACATAGTCATATCGTATAAGATTGTTTCTTGAAAGTGTGTTGTCAAATGTCGCATCCAGATGATAATATTGTCCGTCGATTCGAACTACATTCCAGGCATGCCTGTACTTGATTCCCTTGTCCGGATTTGCCTCCGACAGCGCAATGATACACCAGATATTCAGCTCATCACAGAGAATTTTCACTGCTTTTGCAATTCCCTCACAGACAGCTGTTCCATTCCCCAAAGCTCCGATAATTTCATGGGAATATTCCTTCTTCAGCTTATCGTATTTTACATTTTCTGCAATAAAATCATGGATAAAAAGTTCTTTCTCTTTCTCATTTAAATTTGCCGCCTGACGGGTCAGTTTTTTCACTCTTGACTCCATTGCCTGCCGGTGTTCCCTGATTTTATCCTTTGAAAACAGATACTTTGGTATCATCTCCACTGCTGTAGAATCCGCATAATACCTGTAGGAAAATGTCACCGAATAAAATATCTCCGGGCAATCCATACGAAGCATAAAATAAATATCCGACAATTCCTTCTTAGACACCATTGGCACTGCAAAAGAGTCCTGAAGATTTAACAAACCTGTTTTCATTGCATAGTAAGCCTTTTGTTGCTCTTTATTTAACTGGTCATAATAATAGTGACTAGCTTTTGCCATATTTTACCGCCTTTTCATCTCTTCTATTCTGCTATAAACCGCTGTTTTATTCCACTGCGTTCCACGAATACGTCTCTAAGCTATGGAAATCCTGTCCACATCGTATCACCCTATTTCCTTGTAATCACAGTCACAATGGTGTTCATTTTCTCTTTCGATTTTTTTGAAAATCATAAAAATTAAGTTTTTCCCCATACAGGCATAACACATAACCCAGAAGATACCGGCATGAAATTTTCTTCTAAAAAATCACAAAACATACTCCAGCTGCCGATCATATGGTTCTTCTTCCACATGCTTCTGGTTATATTCAGCGGCATCCACACAGCCCATTGAATGATAAAATGCCTGACTTTCCACAGCGGAATGAGATGAGAGATATAGTTTTTTTGCCCCTTGTTTTCTTGCCCATTCTGCAGCTGCAAGAAACAGTTCTTTTCCAATTCCTTTTCTCCGCATATCCTCAGAAACATGAAGAGAAGATAAATCATAATATAAATTTTCTCCGCCAAAAAAACCACGCTCTACAGATACAAAGCCTTTCAGTACATCATTCAGAAAGGCGCCATATACAAATCCATCCGTATGTGCTGTGTTCCGTAAACAGCCAATCAAGGTTTGATAGTCTTCTTCTGTCCAGTCATCAACAAAAGGATCGGAACGAACAACCCACTTATTATTTTCGCGACGCAGACATTGATCAACAACCTGATGACGGATAAAACCACAAAAAAGCTTACGATCAATTTCCTCTTCTTTCAAAATCATGTATTATATCATTTTTATTTCCCTTTTCTCTGCTCTTTCCGCCGATTCAACGCTTTCAGCCTTTGCATTTATTTCATTTACTATAACATATTTACAGCAATATTTATACTGCATTTGCATATTATCTTCGCCATTTCAGATACAAAATCCATAGAAATCCAAGCAGGAAACTCTCTTTGTTTCTCCTCATACTTTTCTGCACAAAAGGCTCTGTTTTGCATAGAAATATTTCCTTCATAGAAATATTTCCTTGAACGCAAAATCCGGCAATGTATGGATTTCTCTCCACACATCGCCGGATGTTCCGTGTCAACTTACCTTGCTTCGTTCGCTGTCTCTGGCGCTTTAATATCCATAAAAGATCTGCGCAATCGGCGAACTCTTATCCAGAAGCAGCGTGTTGTTTCCATTCTTCAAAGAAGCCTTTGCTGCATCCAGGGAACGTACAAAATTGTAGAAATCTGCCTTACTCTCGTCGTTATAGGCCTGAGACAGGATCTGCATGTACTGGGCTTCGCCCTCTGCCTTAATTTTCTCTGCCTCAGCCTTAGCTTTAGACTTCATCACAGACACCTCTTTGGTAGTGTCGTTCTTGATTTTCTGAGCAGAGGAATTACCCTGAGCTGTATAGGAAGCCGCTATGTTGTTTCTCTCAGAAATCATACGCTCGTAAACAGACTGCTTGTTGTCGTCCGGCATATCCAGAGATTTTGTCTCTACAGCCAGAACCTTGATCCCGTATCCGTCCAGCGAATTTCCGATATTGTTGCTGATGTCTTGAGCCAGCTTTCCGTTTCTGTTTTCAATAATCTCAGCCTGATCCATGTTGGAAATCACAGATTTCAGGGAAGAGAATACAGATGCAGAAATGCGGGACTGGGCCTGAGCCACCTGACCGTTTAAGTGTCTGGTAAACAGCACCGGATCGGAAATCTTCCAGAGAACAAAGGCATCTGCGATCATACTCTTTTTGTCCTTTGTAATTACGTCTGACTGCGGAATATCATAAATCTGCAGTGCTTTCGGAATCGAAGAGCTATTCTGAATAAAGGGAACCTTCAGGCTTACGCCCGGGTTTTCTTCTACACGGACGATCTCACCAAACTGACGAATCAGCTTATATTCATTGGGATAGGTCACAACCAGAGAGGAGCCCAGTAAAACAAGAGCTGCCGCTGCCGCCAGACCTGCTATCATACCTTTCTTTTTCACTGTGCCACCTCCTCACCTGTTCCTGATGCAGAACTGTTTTCTGCTGATACACTGCTCTGCTGATTTACTCCTGCAGATGAATTCTGAGCAGCCCCGGTACGGGAAGCCGATCTTCCTGCTTCTGCCGCAGCAGTAAAGCTGTCTAAGGGCAGCATTTTCTGCGTGCCGTTTTCATCTACAATAAAGAGTCTCATGCTGGGCAGCACATCCTCCATCGTTTCATAGAACATTCTCTGCTTGGTAATCAGCGGATATTTGCTGTACTCTGCATACATCTGTTCAAAACGGGCCACCTGACCTTCTGCCTCATTGATACGGGACTGCTTTTCTGCCTCTGCATTTTTAATAATCTGGTCACACTCTGCCTCTGCCTGCGGAATTTTTTCATTCCTGTCTTTGTTGGCATTGTTGATCGCTGTTTCCTTGCCCTGCTTTGCGTTTTCTACGTTTTTAAACGCATTCAGAACTTCCTGAGTAGGTGGAAAAGCATCCTGGATCGTAATATTTACAACGGAAAGACCAATATCCTCCTGAATCATCCGGTTGGTCAGCTTTTCTTTAATCTCAGACTGAATCTCCGCTTTTCCCGTAGTGATAACGTCATCTACGTTGTACACACCTACAGTATCACGGATGTAGGACTGAGCCAGCATCTTCAGCGTTGCCTCCGGATCTGAGGACGCATAAAGATATTTCACCGGATCGTCTACCATATATTCCAGATAGAATTCTGTATCTACAAAGTTGAAATCCTTGGTAATCATAATACATTCTGCCAGCTTGCTCTCTCCTGTCTCAGGATCGTAGCCAATGGGCATTCCCTTGATGACCTTAGATACCATCCGAACATTCTGAATAAAGGGAATTTTAAAATGAAGTCCTGCCTGTGACTCTGCATGGGGACTTCCCAGAGTTGTCACAACTGCATAGTTTTCCTCATCCAGCACATAATAACAGCTGCTTCCTAAAAATACCAGAAGCACAATTGCCAGCACAATCCCCGCCCCACGGGCTGCCCGGCGTTTCTTTTTCACTGGATTGCCATTGGAGTCGAAGCGTTCCGGCTCCGGCTGCTTCTTTTCTTTTTTCTCTTTTTTCTCTTTTTTTTCTTTCTGATCCTCGTTCTGAAGCCGTTCCCCCTCTTCTTTTATTTTTTTCAGGAAATCTTCAAACGGATTCTCACCATTCATCGGATTTCCTCCCGACGGACCATTTCCAAAAGGCCCTCTGCCAAAAGGATTTTGTATCATGCTTTCCCCATCCTCTCCTGTGTATTTCCCGTCCAATTCTCCAGAATATCCTCTCTGATGAAATGCGGATATAACTCATTTTATCTTTTTTTCAGATAAATTGCAATCTAATTGCCGGTCTTTATACACTTTTAATATCTTTATGAATATTTAAGATATTTCTGCCTATTTTCCTCCCCTTTTTTCAAAATCGCAGATATGTCTAACAGCAATCAAAGCCCTGTTCCTCCTCTGATCTGCAAAGGAGCAGAAGCTGATAGCCAGTTTCTGCCTCAGCTCTGCTCCTTTTTTGTAACAGTCCTGTCCCTTTTTTAGATATGGGGACACTCCTTCGATTAGTGATGGAATAGACGGATTCCAGTAAATGCCATAGCAATTCCATATTTATTGCAGGTTTCAATGACATTGTCATCCCGCACAGAACCGCCCGGCTGAGCAATATATTTTACGCCGCTCTTATGGGCACGCTCGATGTTATCTCCAAATGGAAAGAATGCATCGGAGCCTAAAGCAACCTCGGTCATACCATCTAACCATGCGCGCTTCTCTTCTTTCGTAAATACCGGCGGCTTCACCTTGAAGGTCTTTTCCCATACGCCGTCAGCCAGAACATCCATGTATTCATCACCGATATATACGTCAATCGCATTGTCTCTGTCCGCCCGCTTAATGCCGTCTACAAACTGCAGATTCAGCACCTGAGGTGCCTGACGCAGATACCAGTTGTCTGCCTTCTGCCCTGCCAGTCTGGTGCAGTGTACTCGGGATTGCTGTCCTGCTCCAATACCGATAGCCTGTCCGCCTTTTGCATAGCATACAGAATTGGACTGAGTGTATTTTAAGGTAATCAGAGAAATAATCAGGTCAATCTTTGCCAGATCCGGAATCTCCTTATTGTCAGTCACCACATTAGCAAGCATCTCTTTATTGATATCCAGGTTGTTTCTTCCCTGCTCAAAAAATACGCCAAATACCTGCTTGCGCTCAATGGGATCCGGCTCATAGTTTTCATCGATTTCAATGACACAGTAATTTCCGTTTTTCTTGGATTTCAGAATTTCCAGCGCCTCCGGCTCATATCCCGGAGCAATCACGCCGTCAGAAACCTCGCGCTTAATCAGACGCGCTGTATCAGCGTCACACACGTCAGAAAGGGAAATAAAGTCACCGAAAGAAGACATTCTGTCTGCGCCTCTGGCTCTTGCATATGCACTTGCCAGGGGAGACAGCTCTCCCATATCATCAACCCAGTAAATTTTTCTCATCGTCTCATCCAGAGGCAGACCTACAGCCGCGCCTGCAGGGGAAACATGTTTAAAGGAGGTAGCTGCCGGAAGACCGGTTGCCTTTTTTAACTCTCTGACCAGCTGCCAGCCATTAAATGCATCCAGAAGATTAATGTAACCGGGACGTCCGCTTAACACCCGGAAGGGAAGCTCTCCTCCATCCTTCATGAAAACCCGAGCCGGCTTCTGATTGGGGTTACAGCCGTATTTTAATTCCATTTCATTCATTGTTCTTCTCCTTTTCTGGTTTCACTATATTTTCCTGTATTCCTTTCCCTGGCTTCTGTTCCGCTCGTTCCTGTCAGAATATAACATTCAGCCATGCAGCTTCTTGCCCGCTACACTGGACAAGAAGCATCGGGCGTGGAATCTTCCTATTTGTTTTTGTTGACAATTCTTGTTTCGTAAGTACCGTCTGCAATGTTCAGATAGCGTACAAACAGGGAAACCTTGTTGTCTGGATTCAGGCTGTTCCACAGCATCTCTGTAAATCCATCCATATCGTCCATCATCTCTACCAGCTTGGGTTCTCCCTCAAAGCTGGGCAGGGGATTGCCGTCGTGCATATAGGTATGGATAAAATGGCCTTCTCCTGCTGCCGGATTTTCATAAGCAAAGGTATATCGTCTGCATGCGGAAGGATCTCCGTGATTGCTCTTTAAAATAGACATGGCATAATTATAGGTTCCATTCTCAATATGCAGGATACCGGAAATCCGTGGGGTGTAGTTTGGAGCATCCGGCTCAAACTCACGGCTCCGCAGAGACTGCTCAAAGGTCATCTGCCGATCCATTCCCTCATAAATCGTATCTGTCTGATCGCCATTGGTTACAATAGTTTTATTGCCCAGTACACGAACCGGTGCATAAATAATCAGGCTGGGATCCTCTAACTTGGCCGGATCAAAGGCCTCTGTGCGGATTCCCTCTCCTTCCTTTACAAACACCCTGTTACGGCTGTTTTCACTTCTGCCCATAATAAAATAAGCCGTAACTGCCTTTTTTCCGTCCGGAGTTTTTCCGATAATAATTCCTCTTCCCGGATAAGCATTGTTTTTCAGTTCCTGTTCCAGAGATAATTTGTTCATCTCTTTTCTCCTTTCTGCAAAGGGCTTTCCCTTTTTCTTCCGATTCATGTCATTTTGTGGTTCTTTCCCATAAAACCAAAGAGGATGCGGAAGGTTTTTCTTTCATAGGACA
The DNA here is from genome assembly GCF_964238185.1 of Lachnoclostridium sp. Marseille-P6806. Lineage (NCBI taxonomy): Bacteria > Bacillati > Bacillota > Clostridia > Lachnospirales > Lachnospiraceae > Lachnoclostridium > Lachnoclostridium sp. Marseille-P6806. The sequence goes on along the minus strand of NZ_CAXSLG010000004.1, from coordinate 248,862 downwards.
CAATTTCCTGTAAAAGAAAAAAACCGCCTGGGTACCACAAAAAATATGGCGCCCAGGCGGTCGGCATGTCTGTTCTCAAAATGCGCCTCTGCGCATTTCTCTGACAAAATGATACGTGCTCCCCTGTGGTTCCCCACTTATCCGCCAGTCGCACGTCACTATCTTTAATCATAATAGAATCCCGCAAGGAAAGCAAGTACTTTTTTCAATACTTTTCTTATTCCCTTATTCACGTGGAATTCTTCTTTCTTTCAGATCTGATTTTGCAGCAGTGCTGCAGAAAAATCTTTCAGGGGTTCACAGAACGACAGCCTGCTCAATCTTGTCTGCCGCTTCCTGAATCTCCGGGGGAAGCACCTTTCCTGTCAAAATCACATCTGCCTCATCCCGGCAGTCCGTCATGGACAGAAGCTCCTCTGCAGTAACAATTCCCTGATCCACCAGGCCCAGAGCCTCATCGAGAATCAGCAAATCACACTCGCCGGTTGTCAAAACCTTTCTGGCATAATTCAGTCCGTTTTTGATATTGCAGCACTCCTCTTCCTTCTCATCCGGAGTCAGACTCTCATAATAATGATCGGACTTTTCAAAACGGAATACCTTCAGTTCCGGTTCCAGACGTTTGAAAATGTCCAGGCTGTCCTGCCGTTTGCCACAGCCTTTTAAAAACTGAATCACAATCACCTGCTTCTGCTGACTCAAAGCATAAAGTGCCTTTCCAAAAGCCATAGCAGTCTTCCCTGAACCATCGCTTCCGCAGATTACCTCGATTCTTCCTGTGTTCATCTTTCTGCACCTCATTCATATTTATCTGAACTGGTCTGTCTATGTATAGCTTGGATATATTACCACATTCCCCTCTTTTTTGCAAGTCTATTGCATCGATTCTTCCACATCGGTGCATTCCAGCTTGCTTATGGATACTTCGTAAGCCACTCGCTTTTCACACTGGGTTTCACTGAGTTTTTTCGTATATTCCCGGCTCTGAACCCGGCCCCAGATGCGAACCCGTGTTCCCACCTCAAAGCTAGAGGCAAATCTTGCATTTCTTCCCCAGGCAATGCAGGGTATGTAATCAGATTTTCCATAAGGACGGTTTACCGCAAGCAGAAGATCTGCAATTTCTCTTCCCAACGGCGTTTTTCGATAAATTGGCGTCTTACATATGTAGCCGTCCAGAAAAATCTGGTTTGTTTTTGTATAATCTGTAAACTCCTCCATAAAATGAATTTCACGGACAAATACAGACAGAACCAGACGGTTTCTTATGCCTTCATGACGATTATAGGAACGAAACTGTCCGATTGCCTCCACGGTACAGCCCCGGTAATCCTCCCGCACATTCAGCAGGCGCTCTGATATCATCAGCGGAATAATATCTGCATTTTCACTGAGCCGGTTCACCGCTACATCCACCATATAAAATCCCTCTCCAAAGACCTCATGGCTGAAGGTGAATCCGGAAATAATTTCTCCAATCACACTTACCTTGTTGTTTTCAATTACTTTTTCTGACATAGTACTTCTCTCTCCTCATTTTTTACATTTTAGCTTTCTGCCAATAGTATATTTATGAAAGGGAAAGTACTCTTATGTAAAGATCTGATCGTCTTATTTTGACAGTTCTCCCTGTTTTCCCTCCTGCTCCCCGATTATTTTCCAGAAAAGGTGGTCATCTGACAAATTTTCTGTCCCGTTCAGACTTTATTTTTCCTTTTTGAGAAATACTTTTGTCAGGAAAAATCGCCTTCTGCAGCAAAAAAGTGCTGCAGCCTCATCCCTCCGGATTTCTTCTGCAGCACTTTTTCTTTTCTATATGGCCTCTCATTCAGGCTGTCTTCTGCAAACTTCTGCCTTTTGATTACGCTTTTTTCATTGCAGCTCTCTTGCGCATGGTCGGATCCAGAATCTTCTTACGGATACGCAGGTTGGTAGGAGTTACCTCCAGAAGCTCATCCGTGTCAATAAATTCCAGACACTGCTCCAGACTCATAATCTTCTTGGGAACCAGCTTCAGAGCCTCGTCGGCGCTGGAGGAACGGGTGTTGGTCAGCTTCTTGGTCTTGCAGACATTTACCTCAATATCCTCCGCCTTTGGATTCTGTCCGATTACCATACCGCCGTAAACCTTTTCTCCCGGTCCTACAAACAGAATGCCGCGTTCCTGGGCATTAAACAGACCGTAGGTAATGGTTTCGCCGCTTTCATAAGCAATCAGAGAACCTGTCTTTCTATAGTTTAAATCTCCCTTGTAAGGACCGTAGCCGTCAAAAATGGTGTTCATAATACCATTTCCCTTGGTATCGGTCATAAACTCTCCGCGGTAGCCAATCAGACCTCTGGAAGGAATGGAAAACTCCAGACGGGTATAGCCGCCGTTTGCCGGACTCATTCCCTGCAGCTCTCCCTTACGGGAAGTCAGCTTCTGAATAATAGCGCCGGTAAACTCCTCCGGAACATCGATATAGGCAATCTCCATAGGCTCTAATTTCTGATTTCTCTCATTTGTTTTATAAAGCACCTCTGCCTTGCTGACAGCAAATTCAAAGCCCTCGCGGCGCATATTCTCAATCAGAACAGACAGATGCAGCTCGCCTCTTCCGGAGACCTTAAAGCAGTCCGGAGACTCTGTCTCCTCTACCCGCAGGCTGACGTCAGTATTCAGTTCCCTAAACAGACGTTCACGAATGTGTCTGGAAGTAACGAATTTACCTTCCTGTCCTGCAAGGGGGCTGTCATTTACCATAAAGTTCATGGCAATCGTCGGCTCGGAAATCTTCTGGAACGGAATGGATTCCGGATTTTCCACGGAACAGATGGTATCTCCAATATGAAGATCCGTAATACCGGATACTGCAACAATATCGCCTACCGTTGCCTCTGTTACCTCTACCCGGTTTAAACCGTCAAACTGATACAGCTTTCCGATTTTAACCTTGCGCTTTTTATCCGGATCGTGATGGTTTACAATCATACATTCCTGGTTTACCTTCAGAGAACCGTTATCAATCTTTCCGACACCGATACGTCCTACATACTCATTATAGTCAATTGTGCTGATCAGCATCTGAGTGTCTGCATCTGGATCTCCCTCTGGTGCAGGAATATAATCCACAATGGTTTCAAAAAGCGGACTCATATCCACTTCTGGATCCTCCAGCTCTTTTTTGGCAAAACCGGCTCTTGCAGATGCGAAAATAAACGGGCAGTCCAGCTGCTCATCCGATGCATCCAGATCCATAAACAGCTCCAGAACCTCATCAATAACCTCATTAGGTCTGGCTTCCGGACGATCAATCTTATTGATGCAGACAATAACGGAAAGGTCCAGATCCAGCGCTCTCTGCAGAACAAATTTTGTCTGAGGCATGGGACCCTCATAAGCGTCTACAACCAGAATAACTCCGTTTACCATCTTCAGAACACGCTCAACCTCGCCGCCGAAATCTGCGTGTCCTGGTGTATCAATAATATTAATCTTCTTATCCTTATAGAAAACAGCTGTATTTTTTGACAAAATGGTGATACCGCGCTCACGCTCAATATCGTTGGAGTCCATCACCCGATCTGCAACCTCCTGGTTGGCACGGAACACACCGCTCTGCTTTAACAACTCATCTACCATGGTTGTTTTACCATGGTCTACATGGGCGATGATTGCGATATTTCTCACGTCTTCTCTCTTCATCTTCATAATACAAATCTCTTCTTTCTTTTTCTTCAAAAAAGCTAAGGATCCTTTGATTATCCTTAGCTCATGGTCTCATTCACAGTTTACTAATATAACATTATGCTTCCCAGATTGCAAGCAGTTTTCTCTAAAATCCGGCAAAATTTGCGGTTTTCCTGTTTTTTCTATTTTAAATTCCTATTCTTCAAAAATAACCAGTTCCCCGTCTGCCCTTCCGTAGTACAGCTCCTGCTCTGTTTCTATTCCTGCCCTTCCTCCAGTCCGCTCTGTCACCGCCGCCGTAAAGCTTCCAATCTCTTCGTCCGGAACCAGAAGTGTCATCACAACCTTGTCTGTATACTCCGTATCCAGAGTATGAAGCCCCATCTGTCCGGCTATATACTGAATTTTTCCGATTCCATTATAATCTGTTTCCACCCGGATACGCGCTCCCGGCTTTTTTTCCACAATAACGCTGTTTTTCAGTCCTTCCTGAGCGGCTCCGGAGTAGGCTCGTACAAGGCCTCCTGTTCCCAGCAGCGTACCGCCAAAATACCTGGTCACCACTACACAGATGTTGCAGACCTTTTCTCCAAGAAGAACATCCAGCATGGGACGTCCTGCTGTCTGGGCCGGCTCCCCGTCATCGCTGCAGCGCTGCAGCTGTCCCTTGGTGCCGATCACATAGGCAGAGCAGTTATGTCTGGCATCCCAGTATTTTTTTCTCATTTCTTCTATAAATGCAATGGCTTCCTCTTCGCTTTCCACCGGTCTGGTATTGGCGATAAACCGTGATTTTTTCTCTGTCAGTTCTCCCTGACCGCCCCGATACAGAATCCTGCAGCTCTCCCTCATGGCAATCCTTCCTTTCCCTCTTATACGGCAGAATTTCCTTTTCCGGAGATTTTCTAAAATTCTCTCTGTCCGGCCATACTGATTACTGCCGGTTCCATCATAACAGGAATCAGAGATTCTTGCAAGGCATTCCCATTTTTGGTATAATAATAACTGGATTTTTTGGCGATAATCTCCAAAGGAGGACATCCGAAATGAATTACGGAAAAAAAGCAACCGAAAAAAAAATAAAGGCTGCCGGTTCCCGCAGCAGAAAATACACCACCCGGGTTTTTCTTACTTTCTTTAAAACCTGTCTGATTCTGTGTACCTTCTGCCTGATCGTAGCTGTCAGTATGGGTGCAGGCATGTTTATGGGCATTATTGACAGCGCTCCAGAACTGAACGTGGACAGTATCGTCCCCACCGGTTACGCAACTACTGTTTATGACAGCGCCGGAAACCTGACAGATACCCTGGTCATGGCCGGCTCCAACCGGGAAGAGGCCAGCTACGACGAGCTTCCTCAGGATCTGATTGATGCCTTTGTAGCTATTGAGGATTCCCGTTTCTGGACCCACAACGGAATCGATCTCCGGTCTATTTCCCGTGCAGCAGTAGGCGTATTGACTGGTGAGAACAGAGGCGGCGGCAGTACCATTACCCAGCAGCTGATTAAAAACAACGTCTTTAACGGCGGCATGGAAACCAGCTTTGGCGCCAAGCTGGAACGAAAGATTCAGGAGCAGTATCTGGCTGTTCAGCTTACCAAATCCATGGATCGGACGCTGATTATTACCAACTATTTAAACACCATTAACCTTGGAAAAAATGCTTTGGGCGTGAAGGTTGCCGCCCGAAGGTACTTTAATAAAGAAGTGTCTGATTTGACACTGTCTGAGTGCGCGGTCATTGCCGGCATTACCCAGAACCCTTCCAAGTACAATCCCATCAGCGGCCAGGAGGCCAATGCGGAAAAACGCAAAACCATTCTTCAGTATATGTTTGATCAGGGAATGATCACCAAGGAGGAACAGGAAGTGGCTCTGGCCGATGACGTTTATTCCAGAATACAGACGGTTGATACCACCTACAAAGCCACCTCTACTCCCTACAGCTATTTTACGGACGAGCTGACTCAGCAGGTGAAGGACACTCTGATGGAGAAGCTGGGCTACACAGAAACCCAGGCTCATAACCTCCTTTACAGCGGCGGTCTGCAGATTTATACTACTCAGGATCCAGCGATTCAGAAAATTGTAGATGAAGAGGTCAACAATCCGGACAATTATACCGCAAAACGGTACTCAGCAGAATACCGCCTTTCTATCACTCATGGAGACGGTACCACAGAGCATTACTCTGAGAGAGATATGCAAAGCTGGCATAAAAATGTTCTGGGCGATTCCCATGACGGGCTTTATGACAGCGAAGAAGAGGTGCAGGCTGATGTAGACAGCTACAAGGCATGGCTTCTGAAGGAAGATGATACTATTATTGGGGAATCTCTGACCAAAATTCTTCAGCCCCAGGTTTCCTTTGTCCTTATGGATCAGAAAACCGGTTATGTAAAAGCTATCAGCGGCGGCCGAGGCGCAAAAACAGCGAATCTGACTCTGAACCGCGCCACCAACACCCCGAGACAGCCTGGCTCCACCTTCAAGGTGATCAGCGCCTTTGCTCCGGCTCTGGACACCTGCGGAGCCACCTTAGGAACCGTTTATTACGATTCTGTTTACAGTGTCGGAAATAAAACCTTTAACAACTGGTATGGTCAGAAATACACGGGATATTCCAGTATCCGGGACGGAATTATTTACTCTATGAACATTGTCGCTGTCCGCTGCCTGATGGAAACTGTCAGCCCGCAGCTCGGTCTGGAATATGCAGAAAATTTCGGCATTACTACATTGACCTCTCAGGATCTGGGTGCATCTCAGGCTCTTGGCGGTCTGACCCACGGCACTACCAACCTGGAACTGACTGCCGCCTATGCATCCATTGCCAACGAGGGAATCTATACCAGACCGGTATTTTTCACTAAGATTCTGGATCATGACGGCAAAATCCTGATTAACAACGAGCCGGAAACCCACCGGGTACTGAAGGATTCCACTGCTTTCCTTCTGACAGACGCTATGGCTGGATCTATGGAAACCAACCGGAAATTCGGCAGCTCCATTAATTCCACCAGTGCCAGAGCCAATATCCCCGGCATGTCCAATGCAGGAAAAAGCGGAACCACTTCAAAAAATAATGATATCTGGTTTGTGGGCTATACCCCCTATTATACAGCAGGAATCTGGGCAGGCTGTGACAGCAACCAGAAGCTGACGGCTCAAAACGGCGGAACCTCCTTCCACAAGAACATCTGGCGCAATATTATGACAAGGGTTCATGAAAATCTAAGCGATCCAGGCTTTACGATTCCTGACAGTGTAGAGACTGCTCAGATCTGCCGCAAATCCGGAAAGCTGGCTATCCCAGGCGTCTGCACAGAGGATCCCCGCGGTAATGCCGTTTATACGGAGTATTTTGCCAAAGGCACGGTTCCTTCTGAGATGTGCAATACTCATGTACGCGCTACAGTCTGTGCAGAAACCGGTCTGCTGCCAGGAGACAGCTGCCCGCGCACCGTTCTCATCCGGATCGCGCTTCCTGCAGATGCAAATGGAACTACCGACGATTCCCCATACGCTCTGCCAACCGAGCAATGTCCGGGACACACCTCCATTCCGCTTCCACTGACACCTGACGGACCAGGTTCCTCTGAGTTTCAGGGACCCGGCGGAAGTCTGGGGCCTGTAGGTCCTGGATATGTCAACGGCGGAAGCACCGTATCCTCGCCTACCGGCGGCGTATCAAGAGGCCCTGGACTTGACTAAGTCTCTTCGGTCTTTGCCCTGTAAGATTTTTTATCAGAAAGCTTTCGAATAAAAGAATGGATCGATGTTCAGAAATCAGTCCTGCAGCAGGATTTTATTTTCATTCCTGCTGCAGGATTTTTTCAAAAAATACAGAAAATAGAAACAAAACTGGTATCAGAAAACTGCCTTTACCACAGTCTGGGCATCCGCATCAATGACCCCAAAAGTATTCAGTCTCAGCTTTGGAATTACAGGAAGGCTGACAAAAGCCAGCGTCATAAAAGCATCAATGGTATCTGGTATTCCCATCTCCTTCAGCTGCTCCTTCATCTCCTGCAGCTCCTGCTCCACCACCTCTGCCGGTGCATCTGTCATCAGACCTCCTATGGGAAGAGGAAGAGCTTTTTGTACCTTTCCGTCTACGGCAATAGCCAGACCGCCTTTGTTTTCTCTCACACAATTTCCTGCAAGAACCATATCCGCGTCATTCGTTCCGACGACAATCAGATTATGGGAATCGTGGGCAATGCTGGAGGCTACAGCCCCTTTCTTCAGTCCATATCCATGTAAAAATCCCAGTCCCATATGTCCTGTTTCGTGATGGCGCTCGAATACAGCCATTTTTATAATATCCCTCTCCAAATCCACTCCCGGCGCATATCCTTCCTTTTCTTTCCAGGGAACAATCATTTCTCCGGTCAGAAGTTCATTGTCCTGCAGACAAATGACTTTCTGATTCTCTCCTGTTTCCTTCACTTCCAAATCCGAAAGCCTGATTTGGGGCATGTGGAAGGAATCATATACTCTCTTTTCCATTTCCGGAAGAAGGATAGGACGATGGGGCTTTTCCCCCAGAAATTCGCCATCTTCTGCCACCAAACGGCCATCCTTGTATACCTGTTCAACCTGGAAGGTTTTCAGATCCGAAAGAACCGCCAAATCTGCCCGGTAGCCGGGAGCAATGGCTCCCCTGTCCTTTAGTCCAAAATACCGCGCCGCATTGTAGCTTCCCATACGAATAGCAAGAATGGGATCTGCCCCCTGCTCCACTGCCCTTTTGATAATATAATCAATATGTCCCAGACGAATCAGATCGCCTGGATGTTTATCATCAGTTACCAAAAGTCCCCGTTCACAGTATGGATACTGAAACATCGGCATCAGAGCATTGAGGTTTCGGGCTGCCGTACCTTCCCGAACCATAATCCACTGTCCACGGCTAAGCTTTTCTCTGGCTTCCTCCCACTGAGAACACTCATGGTCAGAAACCACTCCGGCTGTCACATAGGCATTCAGCTCTCTTCCGGAAAGAAACGGCGCATGTCCATCTGCCAGCCGCCCCTTTTCCCGCGCATCAGCCAGCTTATCCAAAATCGCCTCGTCGGCCTGTACGGTTCCAAAGGCATTCATCATCTCTGCAAGACCGAGAACCTCCTTCCTCTCATAAAAAGGCCGAAGCTCCCGAGCCCTCAGCACTGCTCCAGATTCATCCAGATCTGTTGCCGGGACACAGGACGGCAGCATAAAATAAACATCCAGATCCAGCACTTCTGCATACTTCATCATATATTCAATCCCCGCTGTTCCTGCCACATTGGCAATTTCATGGGGATCTGTAATAACAGCTGTTGTGCCGTGAGGCATGACTGCCTGCTGAAAATCTGCCGGAGAGACCATCGAGCTCTCTAAATGGATATGGCCGTCAATAAAACCGGGGCAGACCGTTTTTCCCTTCAGATCTACCTCTCTCTCCCCATCGTACTGACCAAGCCCTACAATGTATCCTTTTTCTATGGCAATATCTGCCGTTTCCAGTTCATAGGTAAATACATTTACAATGGAAGCATGCTTCAGCACCAGTTCTGCTTTCTTTGCTCCTGATGCAGCCTGGATTCTCTGTCTCAGCGTTTGATTCTTATCCATGTATCTCACTCCTTCTTAATTATTTTCTAACTATTCTTTATGTATCTTTTATTTTTGCGATTCTTTTTATTGTTGTTTTCTATTATCATAATATAATCTAATTTAATAGTCAATCAAAAGACTTTTTTGCGCAAAAAAGAAAAAAAACACCTTCTCTTTGTCAAATTCCTTTTAATAGAAAACCGCAAGAATTATGAAAACAAAAAAAGGGGACTTCTGATATGATATTTTCTGGTATGATATCTTATAAAGGAGAAAATCAATGGAAAACAAAACTGTCATTAACATAGAAATGGTGATTGAGTATATTGAACATCATCTGGACGGCAAACTGGATCTGGAAACCATTGCCCTGGATTCCCATTATTCCAAATATCATCTGCATCGCATGTTTACTTCCACAACAGGGATGACCATTCACGATTATGTTCAGCGCCGTCAGCTGACCGAAGCCGCAAAGCTTTTAGTTTTTTCCAAAAAATCCATTCTGGAAATTGCACTGAGCTGTGGATATGAAAGCCAACAGGCCTTTTCTTCCGCTTTTAAATCTATGTATAAAATCACGCCTGCAGAATATCGATATCACCAGGAATTTTATCCTCTGCAGCTCCGATTTACCCTGTGCCGGAACACAGAATCCAAAGAGTTTACCCGAGATGACATTCGCCTTGCCAGACAAAGTGATATTCCAGCCTGGATGGAGCTGATGCGTCTTGTCATCGACGGATATCCGGTTATGAATGAGGACGACTATTTAAAAGAAATAACAAAATGCATCCAGGAAAAACGCGGCCTTATTTTAAAACATCATGAAACTCTGATTGGAGCCCTGGCATACTCCCTCTCTCCCTGCTCCATTGAATTTTTAGGCATTCACCCTCAATATAGGAACCGTGGCATTCAAAAGCTGTTTTTGGATATGCTTTTAAAAGAAATCCTTCCGGGACAGGAGATTGCCATGACCACCTACCGGGAAGGAGATAAAGCTGATACCGGCTATCGCAGTCTGCTGAAACAGCTGGGTTTTGCAGAAAGAGAGCTGTTGGTCGAATTCGGTTATCCCACACAGCGTTTTGTATATTCGCCGGAACCGCAGAAGGAGGATTCCCATGAAAAAATCGCAGAATAGCTGGAAAAGACGAATCCTGTTATTTTTTATCAGTCAGTCCATCACTCTGTTTGGATCTCAGCTTGTACAAATGGCTGTTCTCTGGTATATCACTTTACAGACTGACTGCGGCGGGTGGATTGCTGCTTTTTCCGTTTTTTCTTATCTCCCACAGTTTTTCATTTCTTTTATTGGGGGAGTAATGGCAGATCGCCAGAACAAAAAACACCTGATCCTTGTCTCTGACGGACTGATTGCCGCTGTCACCTTTCTTATGATACTGCTCATGCCTCATCTCTCATCAGAGCCTGTATTTCTTACCGCCCTGCTGCTGATGTCTTTTCTCCGCGCTGCAGGCGCCGGTATTCAGAATCCTGCTGTTCAGGCTGCAGTATCACAGCTTGTCCCAGAAGAACACCGGATGCAATACAATGGGATTTATTCTGCCATGCAGTCCTTTGTACAGCTTACTGCGCCTGCTGCTGCCGCTCTTATTATGACCTCATATTCTCTCAGGACAACGCTCATGGCTGATATTTTCACTGCCATCCTTGGTATGGGAATCTTGTGCAGCCTCTCTCTTCCCACAGAGAAAAACCAGGAGGATCCGTCTTTCCCGCTGGACAAAATCAGCGTCGGCATCTGCTATGCCTGCTCCTCTGGAACAATCAGCAAAACACTGCTTATTTACAGCCTGTTTCTCTTTTTCACAGTACCTGCCGGGTATCTGTCCGGTCTTTATGTAAGCCGGGTCTACGGAAATACCTACTGGTACCTGACTGCAGTGGAGCTTGCCGGCTTCGGCGGCATGATGGCAGGCGGTCTGATCCTGAGCTTCTGGAAACATAATACCTGTTACAATACCGCCCTGACAGCCGGACTGACTTTGTTTGGAACTATGGCAGCGGCTATGGGCCTTGTACGCCATTTTCCCTTATATCTTCTCTTCATGGTATTGTACGGAGTTGCCTTAACCATCGTACAAACTGCCCTTACTGCTATGATACAGAAAAATACAGAGGCATCCATGACAGGACGTGTCTTCGGCCTTATGAATTCCCTCTATTCCGTCTGTTATCCGGCCGGCATGATGGTATTTGGCGCATTGGCTGATAAAGTCCCTCTCCAGTGGAGCATGATCGTTTCCGGCGCTGCACTCCTGATCCTTTCCTGCATTTCTTATAGGAATAGAGAGCTGAAAACAGACAGGTTCTGAGCCTCGCATGAAATCTAAAAAAATACCTGGCATCCATTGTGCCGCCACTTTCCATATCTCATAATCAAAGTCCGCGTAAGAATAGCTTTTGTTATCACTATGCTTCGCATGGGACTCTACCCCGTCCCATGCTGAGGCAGGGCCTGTTGACTTCGTTTTTGAAAGCAGAGTCCCATAGCAAAGCTCGTCTCCCATATTCTCAAAACGAATCCGCACAGACGGCTTAGGCCCCATATCTGCCCTGACTGTTACGGGAAATCCCACTGCTATCATTACAGCACACAGAATAAGAAGAAAAACTGTTTGAATCCTTTTGAGCTTCATCATATCCCTCCTTCGCAATCTCCAAAGCACGCCTCTTTGTTTTTTTATTTTATCATATGGATCTTAACATTTTATCACTGCTTTCTTATATTTATTTGACAATCTCTTTTATGTGAAAAAAACATTCAGACGCAGGAATCGATAAAATCAAAAAGAACTTCTCGATAACTTAAAAGAGGTGTCGCAAAACACGGGAATTCTGCTAGATATAGTGTCTTGCCCGCCGTTTGGCATGGCGTATCTAGTAGGAAAAACCCAGTCTGCGACATCCTCTTTACAGTCTCAGTATGAAATATTTTATACGCTATCTTAAATCAAGATACATAACAGCAAAGTCTATGTACTCTTCCTTTATTTTGAAATATGCCGGTGATGTTCCAATATGCCTGAAGCCAAATTTTTCATACAATCGGATTGCCTGCTCATTATCCTTTCTCACATCCAGATTGATAATTTCGATCCCGTTTTCCTTTGCATACTGAATCAATTCCTTCATAAGCATGCTTCCGATTCCCTGTCCCCAGTAATGTTTTCTCACAGCAATACTCAATTCAGCCCGATGACTCATTCTGCGCGGCATTCCGCTCAAGCTTCCATTTCCGACAATCTCACCGTCCTTACAGGCAACCAAAAATATGGATGTTTTATCATTATGAAGATTTTCAAGAAACATTTCTTCCTGTTCGGGTGTAACTGAAAATTCGCCTTCCCCAAAACTTAGATTATCCGATTCGCCGCCAATTTCTTTTAAATGACGGATTAGCTGTCCGGCATCTTTTGCCAATGCTTCTCTGATAACAATTCCCATAATATGGCCTCCTTTAACAGTGATTTATAAAGCATTCATCCCTCCAAAGCTTTATCGTACTATGATTGTATCACATATATTTTTAAAATCACACAATTTATTACACCAATCGTTCCATGAATTTTTCAATCAACGACAGGCTCTCCTCCCATTCATCCGTGCGATTTATTGTAAATCCATGATGACTTTTTGTAAATCTTTTACAGGTAACAGGAACCCCTGCTCTGGACAGTTTCATGGCAAATTCTTCATCCTCAAAGCAAAGACTGTCTAGTCCCGCACTCATAATCAATGTTTCTGGAAATCCCCTCAGTTGTTCCTCTTCAGCAAACAGAGGGGATACATAAGGATTTTTTGCAGCCTCACCTTCACAATAAAATGCATTATATATTCTTGCTGTCTCTGCAGGCATATCACCTTCTATCCGTGTCTTTAATACCGGATCCGTATAAAGATCTGTCGGAAAAAATTCTGCAATTAGTCCTTTGGGCTGAAACTCCCTGGTCTCACCTGCTTTCATACACACCGTAACAGCCAAATTTCCTCCTGCGCTGTGTCCAATAAGAAAAATCCGGTTTGTATCTACCTCTAATTCCTTACTATGTTCAAAAGCATATTTTACTACCTGGTACGCCTCATCAACTGCCTTTGGAAACGGGTTTTCCGGTGCAAGGCTATAATCTACATCCCATACAAGTGCATTAAATTTTTCTGCCATTCTGCTGCAGAACACCCGATCCTTATCCTGCCGCCCTTTCATAAAGCCTCCGCCATGAAAATTAATAATCATTCCACTGTTAGAACTGCGTTTTTCACTGATTATTTGAAACACCGGTACACTGCCACCAGACACTGGAATTTCTATAAGCTTCTGGATCGCTGTCAGAGAATCTAATTCCTCTCTGTCCACCTTTCCATACAAATCCCTGCTGCGTATCTGAATAGCCCGCTCTATCATTTCTTTTCTTGTCATATTTCCTCTTTTCATTCTGCATATTCCATATTACTTTACATAATCGGAAAAATAGTCATAATCCACCCTACAGAAATCACACACGCAATGACAGCAAACAGCATTCCCTGTTTTATCATAGATGCCTGATTATATCCTCCTTCTTCCATTATGTAAGGAACTGCGGCTGTTGCCATTGGTGTCATAAATGCGGAAAGACAGGCTGCCTGAATTAAAATCATTAATCCTACCGGATTTCCGCCAATACTTGCGCAGGTTGCAATCGCAATCGGATGAAAAATCATCATTGTTCCGCGATTACTCATAAACTGAGTCATAATAAACGGAATAATAAAGAAAATAAGACCAACAAGATAGGAATTTCCGCCAAGACCCTTGACTAAATTTGCAATAATACCTCCAATCAAATCACCTGCTCCTGTTGCACTTAATGCCCCTGCCATAGCCAGCGCTCCTACAATTAATAACAACATACTGACTGGCAGCGCATTGGTTGCTTCTCTTGGCTTTAAAACACCACACAGGATCATCAAAAGTGCTCCGATCAAACAAATTTCCCAAGTTGCAAGGTGAAGCTTATCTGCAAACATTAACGCAATCGCATCACCAAAAAAGATCATGATACCTGCTTTTTCTGCAAATGGTTTTAAAGGCTCCTTTTTTGCTGCTTTTTTTGCAGAGTCTGCTATTGCAGTTGGAGATACTTCAGGTGCCAGTTTATAAGCAAAAAAAGCAAAATACAGAATAGAAAATACTAACATTGGTAAACGAGCTTTCATTGGATCTAAGAATTCAACCATATGTGCTGTGTAACCATAAGATTCAATATAGCCGTTCAATTCTGCTGCAATTGTAGCCCCTGCACCAAACGGAAGAGTACAGCATGTGCAAATCGTCACAACACCCACTGGGAACACCACTTTACTTCGACTAATCCCCATAGATTCTGCAGATGCAATCAGCATAGGTGCAACAATGCCGAATACTACTACAGGGCTCTGAATGAACTGGCTTAACAGAGTTCCGATTAATACATATCCCAGCATCATTTTATTTACACTGCCTTTGGATACTCTGGAAATCCCGTTTGCAAGATTCATACAAAACTGAGTACGGTTAAAGCCTGCTGCAACAACGCACATCCCTGCAATCATAATAACATTGTTATTAGCAAAATAACTCAAAGCTTCTTTTACGTCTAGACATCCAGTAAGTGTAAGGGCCATAAAAGATGTCATGGAAATTGTTGCAAGACTATAAAGACCACTGCAGTAACCTGCAATCGTTACTGCAAAAATAAATAAACAAACTGCCAACTGACTCATAAGTTTTCCCCTTTTCAATTTTCAATTTTTGCGTACAAGAAACACATCCTGCAGAAGCATCTTCTGCCGGTTTTGCCAAATCTGTATTTTTTATTTTCCAAACATTATTATAAATCTCTTACAGAACCATCATAATTGATCTGAGCATTGATTCCCCTCTGCTTCGGTGGGAATTTCTCTGAAATATCATCAATTAACTCGATACCAATACCTGGACGATTTGGAACCTTTATATATCCATGTTCTACCTCCAGCGGCTCTTTCAGCATTGCAGCTTCTCCTCCCTGCAAATAGAAAGATGGGAACTCCTGAATGGTAAAATTGGGAATAGAGGCATCCAACTGAAGACACGCTGCTGTGGAAACAGGGCCAAGCGGATTATGTGGAACAATTCCCACATAGTTTGCTTCTGCCATGGCAGCCACTTTTTTTGCAGGTGTAATGCCGCCTAACGCACAAACATCAGGCCGCACATAACGGGCCGCTTTTTTTGTCATAATCAATTCCATTTCCTGAATATTAATACAGCGCTCCCCTGTCGCAATCGGAATAGAAATTTTTGACGCTACATCTGCCATTACTTCTACGTTATCAGGTGCAATGGGATCCTCCAGAAAAAGAGGATGATATTTTTCTACCGCATTGCCAAAAGCAATTGCCTCTGACGGAGTTAGGGATCTATGACACTCCAAAACAAAATCAAAATCCTCTCCTACTGACTGACGGCATGCAGCTACCATATCCGTATATTTTTTTACTTTCCCATTAAAAATGTCATCTTCCATGCCTGTCTGAGTCTGACTCATATCACCAGTAATCATTAACCGGGCACATGTAAATCCCTGCTTTTTTAGTTCTAAACACCCTTTTGCCATGGCTTCCGGGGTAAACTGAAAAACTGCTCCATAGCTGCGAACCTTATCTCTTGTCCGTCCGCCTAAAAGCTCATATACCGGAACCCCAAGAGCCTTTCCTTTAATATCCCAAAGGGCAATATCAATCGCAGATATCGCACTCATAAGGATTGCACCGCGAAAATACATACTACGGTACATATATTGATTGTGATGTTCAATCTGAAACGGATCTTTGCCAACGAGATATCCACGAAATTTTTTCAGGCACTCTGCTGCCGCATCAATGAAGCCCCAGGCGCCTACCTCACCAATTCCTGAAATTCCTGTATCTGTAATTATCTTAACAAAAAGATATTTACTTGCCGGAATCAGCGTTAAATCTGTAATTTTCATAACAGTCTCCTTTATAGAATGTTTCTTTTATCACGCGTGATTGATTGATATTCTTATTTTATCAGTTTCCCTTTTTTAAATCTTTCCAAACATTTACAGTTTTTTTCTGCAAAAATAAAAAGCATCAGCCTATGGCCCATGCTTTTTATTATAAACAATCTAAAAAATCGCCCTTATTTTTAACGAATTCTAAAGATAAATTTTGGTTTTTTATTATTTCTATTCTAACTATACGCCCATACTGTCTTATTTTAGAAAGACTCTTTTGTAAAATCATCCAGAATTTTTTGAAGCTTTTCCACTTCTTCACAAGAACGCTGAGCCTGCTGTTTTAAATCCTTCAGCTTTTCTTCATATTTTTCCGTTTTCCCGTAATATCCAAAATCCAATATCTCACATTCTTTAGCCCTATACCTGTAATTCTCTAATTTTTTATTCAGCAGTTCATTATTTGTGGAAAG
Source organism: Lachnoclostridium sp. Marseille-P6806 (assembly GCF_964238185.1). Classification (NCBI taxonomy): domain Bacteria; kingdom Bacillati; phylum Bacillota; class Clostridia; order Lachnospirales; family Lachnospiraceae; genus Lachnoclostridium; species Lachnoclostridium sp. Marseille-P6806. The sequence continues at coordinate 232,103 of NZ_CAXSLG010000004.1, read as the reverse complement.
AAACGTTCGTTTTTCCAAAAGTTCCTTTCCCCGATCTTCTGCAAGAATTTGCTGACGGTACTGCATGGGAGACTTCCCAAAGGTTTTCTTAAAAGCTGTATTAAATGCTTTCACATCAGGGAATCCGTTATTGTGTGCAATTTCAAGTACAGTGCTTTCTGTAGAACACAATTCTAAAGTTGCTTCTCTCACTCGTATTCGTGTCAGATAATCATAAAAATTTACACCCACATGATTTTTAAAGTATACAGATAAGTAACTGGAATTGTATGGACACACCTTCCCCAAATCATGAAGCGATAACCTTTCTTTATAATTTTCCTCCACATAGTTCAAAATCTGTTCAATCAAATTCTGCTGTTTTTTTGTTCGGAGACATTCCGTTATTTCCTGGCGTTTCGGCTCAAATAAATAGAAAAGCAAGGAAAGCAGTCTATTCAGTTTTTGCTCATATTCAAGACTTTCCAAAGGATTCACTGCTTCTCCATGATACATCAAGTCTGACATAATTCCACGAATTTCCAGTGCCTGACTGCAGTACCGATTTTGGCTATTCGTATTCCCTTCAAATATCCATTCCTTCATTTGACCAAAATATGCTTTCAGATATTCCGGTTCCAAATGAATCACCATGGCAATACTGTTTTCCTTTTTAGCTAAAGAAGCATGTCCTACGTTAGAATTGATTACCATAAAGTCATCTTCTTCCATTAAGACAGTTTTTCCTCCACAGCTTAGTTCCACTGTCCCTTTTATCACTAAAAAAATTTCCAATGCTTTATGCCAATTATAACGATACTGCCCAATATGATAAATATACTGGCATATCTCTAAGTTTCGATCTGGGATTTTTCTTTCGTAGAAATATTTCTCCATTAACTCAGCTCCATGATATCTCTCGTCTGCACTACAGTTATTTATTATACCGTTGGCCTAACTCAATATCAATCTAATTTTCGCTCAAATATTCTGTTCTTTATCTATGGCTCATGTATTTATGCTCTGGGGAAATGCTTCGAGAGCCATTTTCATACCGCCTAAGTGGAATCCCCCCAAATACCAAAAATTTCCCCAATCTGTTTTTGATTAAAACAAAAAACGCCGAACCCCTTACAACCTAAGGCATTTCGACGTTTCCTCTTTTCAAAATAAAAAGCAGGGGAAGAGGGGCTCGAACCCCCATCTACGGTTTTGGAGACCGCTGCTCTACCATTGAACTATTCCCCTGGATTGTGAAGTATTTCTGATGTGTCACTCACAACGATAGTTATGATATCATATCTATAAGAATCTGTCAACAGCTATTTCAATATTTTTTTAAATTTTGCAAAAATATATTCAATTCGTAACGGTTCAGGACGGAGCCATCTTCTTATCCGGCTTTTCCACCGTCCTGAATCCTTACTTTTCTTTCCTGTTACAGCAGTGCGATTGCTTCCCGGACGCTGCTGACTCCGTACAGCTTGATTCGATGATCCGGCTTCATTTTATCCAGGCACACTTTTGGAAGGATACAGGCTTCAAAGCCCAGCTTCACCGCCTCATGGATCCGCTGTTCTGCCATGGATACCGCCCGCACCTCTCCGGATAAGCCTACCTCACCGAAAATCATGGTTTTGGGATTTACAGGCCTGTCCTTTAGGCTGGATACCAGAGCCATAACAATCGCCAGATCCAGCGCCGGTTCACTCATCTTCAGTCCGCCCGCAATATTCACATACGCATCGTAACGTGACATTTCATAGCGGCATCGCTTCTCCAGAACTGCCATGAGAAGATTCACCCGGTTATAATCTGTTCCGGCAGCAGTCCGCCTCGGCATACCAAAATTGGTCTGTGTTACCAGTGCCTGAACCTCTAAAAGAACCGGGCGAGTTCCCTCAATGGAACAGGCCACCACCGCTCCGGAGGCATCCTCCGGACGGCCGCTGAGCAGGTATTCCGAAGGATTCTTTACCTCCTCCAGCCCCTTCTCCTGCATTTCAAAAACACCTATCTCATTGGTGGAACCAAACCTGTTTTTGACTCCGCGGAGAATCCGGTAGGAGGCATTGCGCTCTCCTTCAAAATAAAGCACCGTATCCACCATATGCTCTAAAACCCTGGGACCAGCTACAACACCTTCCTTGGTCACATGTCCTACGATAAATACCGTTATGCCCATTCCTTTGGCAATCTGCATCAGAATACTGGTGGATTCCCGCACCTGGCTGACACTGCCTGGTGCAGAGGACACATCCTCCCGAAACATCGTCTGGATGGAATCAATGATGACAACCTCAGGAGAGGCATTGCGAATCGCCTCCTCAATCGTATCCAGATTGGTTTCACACAGAAACAGCAGATCTCCCGTAATCGTTCCGATTCGGCTTGCCCGCAGCTTAATCTGTTTTAAGGATTCCTCTCCGGATATATACAAAACACGGCGGCCTGCGGCCGCCAGATTCCGGCATACCTGTAAAAGTAAAGTGGATTTTCCAATACCGGGATCGCCTCCAACTAAAACCAGGGAGCCGGACACAATGCCGCTCCCCAGTACGCGATCCAGCTCCTGATATCCGGTTGGAATCCGATCCTGCTCTTCTAAGGAAACCTGGTCAAGACGCACAGGCATTGGCTGTTCCCCAACGCCTCGGCGGACAGCCAACGCGCTTCCAAAAGCCCGCCCCGGCGCTGTTTCCCGTTTGCCCACCGGCTCCTCTACCATAGTATTCCACTGTCTGCAGGCCGGACACTGCCCCATCCATTTGCTGGATTCATAACCGCACTCTTTACAGAAAAATGCAGTTGATTTTGCCTTCGCCATATGTATTCCTCTACCGCTTTACAACCTTTACCCGGCAGGCAGCGCCTTCATTTAACTCAACGCTTACAACCAGCTTACCGCTCATATTGGTTTTCATTCCGCCTACTGCCACATCATCTACATAAACCTCATATTCTGTGTCATCCTCCAGCTGAATAGTAATCTGGGCATCTCTGTCACCCTCTACAGAAAATTCTACTCCATCTGGATTTGCAGAAAAATGGTTTGCTGCGGTTCCGGGAACGGACTCATAGACAAACAGTCCGTTCCTTTCCAGTTTCGTGATTTCATGAAATGTCTTAATCTTATATAAATCTCCTGCATGCTCAAAATCCTGCAGCTTGGATTTTGTCTCCAGTTTGTAGTTTCCAAAGCTGATGGTTCCGTCCGCCTCAGAGCGGATTAAAGAATCAATTACCGGCATAAATTTGCCCTCCTGTATTTTAATTTCTTATTGTATTGTACTGCCTGTGATTACCTGTTTAGTATAACTCACTCCGCGTGAAAAGACCAGTCATTTTCCTGCTTCTGAGGCAAAAAACTTAAGTCCATCCTCTCCCCGTTCTACACGAACCTGGTCTCCGGCTGCAACTGTTCCGTCGAGAACCGCTTCTGCCAGCTTATCCTCCAGATAATTCTGAATTGCCCTGCGCAGCGGTCTTGCGCCGTACTTCTCATCGTATCCCTTTTCCACAAGAAATTCCTTTGCCTCCTCGCTGACAGAAAGACTCAGATTCATCTGGCGTTCTGTTCTCTTTCCAATTCCGGCCAGCATAATGTTCACAATCTCTTTTATATGCTCCTGATTCAGCTGGTGGAATACAATAATCTCATCAATTCGGTTGAGGAATTCCGGCTTGAACATCCGTTTTACTTCCTCCATAACCCGATCCTTCATGAATTTATACCGTTCTCCCGCATCATCGTTGGATGCAAAGCCCAGCCGTTTCGGAGACACAATATTTTCTGCCCCTGCATTGGATGTCATAATAATTACCGTATTTTTAAAATCAATCTTTCTGCCCTGGGCATCCGTAATGTGTCCATCATCCAGAACCTGAAGAAGAATGTTAAACACATCAGGATGCGCCTTCTCCACCTCATCAAACAGGATAACAGAATAAGGATTGCGGCGAACCTTTTCGCTGAGCTGTCCGCCCTCCTCATAGCCCACATATCCTGGGGGAGAACCAATCATCTTGGAGACGCTGTGCTTCTCCATATATTCGGACATATCTACCCGAATCAGAGCATTCTCTGTTCCAAACATGGCCTCTGCCAAAGCCTTGCAAAGCTCTGTCTTTCCAACTCCGGTTGGTCCAAGGAATAAGAAGGAACCAATGGGACGCTTCGGATCCTTTAAGCCTACCCGGCCTCTGCGGATTGCGCGGGAGACAGCGGTCACCGCCTCCTCCTGGCCTACTACCCTTCCGTGAAGAATTGACTCCAGCATTTTCAGCCGCTCAGATTCCTCCTGCTCCAGCTTGCGCACAGGAATTCTCGTCCATCCGGAAACCACATCTGCAATTTCTCCCTCATCAACAATCAGCTTGCGGGAAGCCTTTTCCTTCTGCCATTTTGTCCGGATCCGATCAATCTTTTCCCTTTTCTTTTCCTGCTTTTTCTTCAGCTCACCGGCCTTTTCGTAGGCCTCTGTCTTAATCGCCTCTTCCTTCTGCTGCTCCAGCTTCTGAATATCCTGCTCCAGTGTTTTAATCTCTGCAGGCTCCACATAAGCAGTCAGACGCACTCTGGAGGATGCCTCGTCAATCAGATCAATCGCTTTATCTGGAAGAAAGCGATCATTAATATAGCGCGCAGACAGCCTTACTGCTGCAGTCAGAGCCTGATCAGTAATCGTTACCTTGTGATGCTCCTCATACCGCGGCCTAAGACCCTTTAAAATCTGAATGGACTGCTCCTCTCCTGGCTCCTCCACCATAACGGGCTGGAACCGGCGCTCCAGAGCCGCGTCCTTTTCGATATATTTCCGGTATTCCTCAATGGTTGTTGCGCCAATCAGCTGGATCTCTCCCCGTGCCAGGGACGGCTTTAAAATATTGGACGCATCAATGGCTCCCTCTGCACCTCCTGCGCCGATGATTGTGTGAATCTCGTCAATAAATAAAAGCACCTCTCCGTCCTGAGTCACTTCGGAAATCACCTTTTTAATCCGCTCTTCAAATTCGCCCCGGTACTTGGAACCTGCTACCATTCCCGACAGATCCAGGGTCAAAACTCGTTTTTCTGCAATAATTTCCGGCACATTTCCCCCCGCAATCAGCTGGGCCAGACCTTCCACTACTGCTGTTTTTCCCACCCCTGGCTCACCAATCAGGCAGGGATTGTTTTTCGTGCGACGGCTTAAAATCTGGATAAGCCTCTGGATTTCCTGTTCTCTTCCAAGCACCGGATCCAGCCGGTTTTCCCTGGCAAGCGCTGTCAAATCACGGCTGTAGCTGTCCAAAGTCGGCGTTGCTGTTCTTCCAGCGGCTTTTCCTCCCTGCAGCTCTTCCTTTTCTGCCGGAGCGTCCTCTCCCATAGCAGAAAGCAGATCCAGGTAAATTTTCTGGATACTGATTCCCATGGTATTCAGAAGGCGGACTGCCACACAGTCACTTTCCCGAATCATGGAAATCAAAAGATGCTCGGTTCCGATTAACGGCGCTTTAAACCGCACTGCTTCACGGTAGCTGTTTTCCAGTACCCGGGTAGCGCTGGGCGTGTAGGTGCTGCGCTCTGCCATGCCAACCGACTGATTGGGGGCAATCAGCTGATTGATCAGCTCCGTCACTTTTTCCACCCGCACCCCACAGTCTTCCAGCACACGGGCTGCCACGCCGCTTTTTTCCCGCAGCAGGCCAATCAGCAGATGCTCGGTTCCCACATAACTGTGACCCAGCTCTTCTGCCGCTTCAACAGCCATGCCTATGGCCTCCCTTGCCTGCTCTGTAAATCGATCTATCATGCAAATAAGTCCTCCTTGTTGTCAAAAATATACTCTACCTCAGCTCCGGCAGTTCCCGGCGCAGATATGCTGCCCGGGCCATATCCAGCTCATTCTTTCCCAGAGGCCGGTCAGAAAGCTTCTGAAGACTGGCCGGCTGAATACCCAGCATCAGCCTGTATACCGCGCAGGGCTCTCTCGTTTCCAGAATTCCGTCGTCCAGACCGGACATAAGCCGAGAAAGAAACGTCATGGCATCTTTATAGGAAAGCCGTCTTGCATATTTCAAAACACCATAGGATTTATATGCTTCATCCGCGCATTCCAGACTATGTTTTTCCATGGCCATCTTTCTTACCTGCGCCTCCTGGGCGCTTAACTGCAGAGCAACCCTGGTTACCAGATCCAGGATCTCCTTTTCGCTGATTCCCAGAGTTTTCTGATTGCTGACCTCATAGAGAGCTCCGTAATTTTCATTTTCATCACCGTATACACTCCGGACAGTTGCTCCAAACCTGCTCATTTCCGAGGTAAGGCCATGAAACTTTTTGCCCATGGAAAGAGAAGGCAGATGAAGAACCACCGAAGCCCGCAGTCCTGTTCCCATATTGGTGGGAAACGAGGTCAGATAACCATATTTTTCATCAAATGCGTATTCAAATTTTTCATTAATAAAATCATCAATCCGATCGGCCTGCTTCCAAAGCTCCTCCAGATGCATTCCTGCTGAAAGAAGCTGGATTCGGATGTGATCTGTGCCGTTTAACACAATTCCGGCATCCTCCTCCTCAGACAGAATCAGTCCCGCCGGCGTTTTTTTTGCGGCAATAGTAGAGTTAATCACTCTTCTCTCTCGCAGGGCCTTTTTATCCAGCTCACTTAATTTCTGCAGATCCTCATATTCATAATCTCTGCCGTCTGCTGTTCCCAGCTCCCGCAGTCCGTATTTCAGCTGACGGATCATCTCTTCTCCTGCGTCCGGAGTCAGGCGTGACGGAAAGACATATTGATTCCAGTTGCGGACCAGCCGGATCCTGCTGCTGATAACAGCAGGCCTCTCTCGATCCACCCGTTCATACCACTTCATCATTCTCCGTTTTCCTCTCTCAATGCTTTGATCTTGTCACGGCAAAGGGCGGCTGTCTCATAATCCTCTCTCCGCACAGCCTCCTGCCTTCTTGCCTCCAGAATACGAATCTGTTCCTGAACTGTATCCGCTTCCTGAAAAACAGTTCCCGGCTGGGCGGCAGCTTCGCCTCCAAACTCTCCGGAAGTTTCCGACTCCTGCCTGTGGTATTTGGGATGTTTTCCCTTATGGGCATCGCTTCCCTGAAGCTGCTTAATATTATCACTGATCAGCAAATCAAACACACCATAACAGTCCGGACATCCGAACCGGCTGTTTTTTACAAAATCTTCATAGCTGAGTCCGCAGGTAGGACATGCTACCTGACAGGAACTGGTTTCCTGCCCCCCTTCATTCAGACCCAGAAGCCCTGACAGCAGCTTGCCCAGAGGGAAGTCACTGTCAAAGATTGCGGAATAGGGACCAAAATCCAGTTCCCGGGCACACTGGGCGCAGAAATTGTGTTCTTTTCTGACACCGTTTACAATCTCGGTATATTGGATATTAGCCTCTCTGATTTTACAGCGTTCACATAACATGGCAATCCTCCATCCGTTTTCTTCTATTCTTCGCATTTTCTGGTATAGTAATCATAAATATCATCTACCATCTGATGCACTTCCCCGCGGCTGATATTCTTGCACAGACTTCTGGCCAGAATCACAGCCAGCTCTCTCTGCAGCGCCTCAAGAGCCTCCAGCTTATTCACATCCAGCGCAATAACTGCACCCTTTCTGCGATCCAGCTTAATAAATCCCTCCTGACGCAGCACCGAATAGGCTTTATTTACTGTATGCATATTAATCCCGATGTTGTCAGCGAGCTGACGGACAGACGGAAGAGAATCCCCCTCCCGAATCCGGTCTGTGGCAATCCCGAGAATAATCTGATTCTTCAGCTGAACATAGATGGCTTCCTCGCTTTCAAAATCAATTTTTATGACCATACCTTCACCGTCTTTCCTCTCCATTGTTATACAAATGCTATAACAACATTATAACAAAAACAGAGAGGAAGTCAATACTGCACTTCCTCTGTCCTGCCGGCATTACTGCATCGCTCTGTTCAGATGCCGCATGGGTGCCATGCAGCTGAGTTCTTTTCCATCCACATCCCGCAGCTGTCCGTCCTGAATAAAATTGTAAACCTGAATATTGTCCAGATAAGCCTCTCCGTCTGCCTCAAATTCCACAGAATAATATCCGTCTCTTCCAAATTCCAGCGTGTATTGTTGTTCCCCATCCACCGAAACCTGCTGCTTCTGTGTTCCCAGAGACACGGTCACTGTCACAGGGCCGTCACTGTCTGCCGTAAACCGCACATAATTGTCATGGGTATTCCGTCCTCCAATCCTGTGTCCGATTTTCTGACTGATTTTCCCTCCAGGCAAAATCATCATCTGACTGCTGCCGTTTCTTGTCTGAACCGCTGCCCCTGACACCTCCCAGCCCCGGCTTCCCAAAGCGAACTGACTGTTATAAACCGGATTATTGGTATAATTCCGGTAAGTCCATATGCCATAGCCATTGGTATACTGATGCAGCAGTTCCGGAAGCCCCATCAAAAATAATCCCCTGTGAGATTCCAGAAGTCTGGCATTTGATTGAAAGTCCTCCGTCTCATCCATATAAAGAAGCTGATCAATCATAATCGGCTTTCCGCCGTTATGGGCCTTTACCTGTGCCAGCTGCTCTCCCATTGTTCGAAATGCCTCATGAACCAGAACGGTCTGTCCTGCCGCCCGCCCCATAGAAACGCTGTACATCAGAGCGGTATAATCTGCATCTCCACAGTCAAAGGTGTCAAAATGACTGACCCTTGTCATCTCTTCTCCACCCGCACCGGGAACCGAATCTGCATCCAGCCGTACCTCCATGGAAAGACCGGGAAAACATTTCTGGGTATCTACAAGAAGTTCCTCCAGATAAGCATCATAGAATTCATAAAACAGCCGATAAGCGTGATCACTGCGCCCTGGAATATACACATCTGAATAAGACGAAAAGGGAACTGCAGGCTGATAGATTTCATTCAGCTGGCTCAGAGTATAGTGCTTTTTCAGATAATCCTGAAATCCGATCTGCTTTGCTTCCTTTCTGCTGTTATCCCTTCTTCCAAAATTTCCCGCATCCTCTGCATAATTCCAGAAGTCCTCCCAGGTCATAAATCCTCCGCAGAAATTAGAATAACGGCTTCCGGTTTCATAAATCCTTCCTGCATAAGCCAGCCAGCCGTTTCTCACAGCCTCGCTTCTTAAAAGCTCCCGAAAACGATATACCGAGCTCTCATCCCCATAATAATCCCAGGTATAGCCAACTCGAAACATAACAGAAAGCCCCTGTTTTTCTGCTGCCTCCATAACCTGATCCAGTTTTTCAAAGGCATAAGGATTATAGGTAAGGGGCATGACTGACGGCTGAAATTCCCTCCATGGGATTACCAGAATAATCGTATTAAATCCGTCTGCTGCAATCTGCGCCAGCTCCTCCTCCATATGATCGCTTTCTGTATTCCAGAAATTAGATACCCAGGCATCTGATGTATAGGTTGCCGCCCGGATATATCCCGCTTCCTCTGCCCGGACGCTCAGCGGCGGCGCTGCCGCTATCAGACATCCTGCCAAAGCTCCGCACAAGCCTCTGTAGTATTTTCGCATTTTCATCTCCTGTATCCCCAATTATGTATTTTTCTTTTCTCCGTTCCCCTGTTCCTTCAGCTCCGGCATTACCGTGGCCAGCATCGTAAGAAAGCAGGCAAGGCCTCCAATGAGATTGGAAATCGGCTCTGCCGCAAACACGCCCTTCGTTCCCAGACCTGCAATCTGAGGAAGCAGCCAGGTCAAAGGAGCAACAATAATCACCTTCCGGAAAATTGAGAAAAAGACCGCACGTTTTGCTTTTCCAAGAGCCACAAACACCGCCTGACCAGAAAACTGAAGCGACATCAGGAAAAATCCAAAATAATAAATCTGCATGGCCGGAATCCCCGCTGCCACCAGATCCGCATCCTGGTTAAAAATACGGATAAAGAACTCCGGAAATCCATGAACCAGAATCCACACTGCCGTAGTGTATACAATGGCTGAAATCGATGTAAACCAGATAGCCTTCCTCACACGCCCGTATTCTCCGGCCCCATAATTGTATCCCATAACCGGCTGAGCGCTGTGAGTAATTCCCTGCACCGGCATACTGACAACCTCCCGGACAGAATTGATGACTGTCATTACTCCCACATACAGATCTCCTCCGTAGATCTGCAGCGTAGCGTTGCACATAATCTGAACCAGACTGTTAGTAATTGCCATAGTAAAACCGGAAAGTCCCAATGCCACAATATTTCTCACCCGCGGCCATTCCAGCCTCATACAGCTGACCTTTAGCTTCAGAATCGTCTTTTCCCCTGTCAAAAACCGGAGGATCCACGCCGCGCTGAGTCCCTGAGAAATCACTGTGGCAAGGGCCGCCCCCTGTACCCCCATATCCAGCACAAAAATAAAGATAGGATCCAGTATAATATTTGCCACTGCGCCGAGAAGGACTGTCATCATTCCGATCTTTCCAAAGCCCTGGCTGTTAATAAAGGAATTCATTCCCAGCCCCACCATGACAAATACGCTTCCAAGAAGATAAATGCTCAGATAGCTGTCTGCATAAGGAAATGTCTGATCACTGGCTCCAAACAAATAAAGCATGGGACGTTTCAGCAAAAGCCCCAATATCGTCAGAACCACTCCACATCCCACCATCATACAGAAGGAATTTCCCATGATCCGCTCTGCCTCTTCCTCATTTCCCCGCCCCCGTTCAATCGAGCAGAGAGGCGAGCCTCCCATACCAAAAAGATTGGCAAATGCAATCACCATGGAAATAACCGGAAGACAAAGTCCCAATCCTGTCAGCGAAAGCGTCGCATGATCTGGTATTCGTCCAATATAAATTCTGTCTACAATATTATACAGTACATTGATCAGCTGGGCCAGTGTCATAGGAATCGCCAGATTCACAATGTTTCCCACAATGCTTCCCTTTGAAAAGTCATTTTTCTCCCCTGCCATTTCTACCGCCCCCTTTGCAATTACGTTTATTTTAACGCGGCGAATGCACATTTGCAAGACTGAACCTGACTGCTTGAAACGCACTTTTCTCAATGTGACAATATCACAGAACTTTTTCTTTTCCTGTAGTATAGTATCATCAACAGGCAGGAAAAACTACCTGCCACTCAGGAAAGGAAGCTGTCATGAATCAGAACATCAGAAAGAAAAAGAAAGCCTTTGTAGACGAAGCCCACTGTGTTGCCTGCGGCTCCTGCGTAAAAGTGTGTCCCACATCTGCCATTCAGATATGGCAGGGAATTACCGCCAGGGTTGCTGAAACAGTTTGTGTAGGATGCGGAAAATGCGCCCGGGAATGTCCGGCATCCGTTATCCGCATTCAGGAGGAGAATCCATGAAGCAGAAAAAACACTGGTACGACTATCTCTGGATTGCATCCCTCACCTATCTGGTTCTGGGATTCTTCAATATCCTGTTTGCCTGGCTGGGCCTGCTTTGCTTTTTTATTCCTCTGATTATTTCTCTGGTCAAGGGAAACAAGGGCTACTGCAACCGCTACTGCGGAAGAGGACAGCTGTTTGGACTGCTGGGCGGACAATTCGGTCTGTCGCGAAAGCGTGACATTCCCGCCTGGATGAAAAGCAGAGGATTCCGATATGGTTTCCTGATATTCTTCCTGGTCATGTTCCTGCAGATGCTCTGGAACACCTGGCTGGTGTTCTCCGGCGCAAGAGAGCTGAGACAGGCTGTGACGCTTCTGTGGACCTTCCGGGTTCCCTGGCACTGGGCCTACCATCAGACCGGGCTGCCGCCGGCTGCTGCCCAGTTTGCCTTTGGCTTCTACAGCGTCATGCTGACCTCCACCATTCTGGGGATTGTCACTATGGTACTGTTTAAGCCCCGCTCCTGGTGTGTCTACTGTCCCATGGGCACCATGACTCAGCTTATCTGCAAAGCAAAAAACAGATAGATTTCAATCATTTTCATAAAACATAATCATTACGAAAAAGGAGGATTCCCCTATGTCAGCATTAACCATTAAAAAAGAAAATTTTCAGAAAGAAATCCTGAATTCCGATAAACCTGTCCTTCTGGACTTCTGGGCCAGCTGGTGCGGCCCATGCCGGATGGTTTCTCCCCTTGTAGATGAAATCGCAGAGGAGCACCCGGAATTCACCGTAGGAAAAGTAAACGTGGATGAACAGCCGGAACTGGCAGCTCAGTTTCATGTCATGAGTATTCCCTCTCTGTTTGTACTGAAAAACGGAAAAATTGTCAATCAGGCCATGGGCGCAAGACCCAAACAGCAGATTCTTGCCATGATGAACAAATAACAGCTCTTTAAGAGTCCAGAAAATCAAACAGACTCATCTGTCGTGTCTGAGGGCTTTCCCGCACAAGGGCCTGCTCCCTCTGCACCAGATGCTCTGGAAGTTCTGACAAAAACTCTGACGGTTCACCGCAGGTAACAAAAATCAGTTCTTCTCTGGCTCTTGTCATACCTACATAGAAAAGGCGGCGTTCCTCCTGGATATCCACAGGTGTTCCGTCTTTTCTTTTGATCGGAAGAGGAAATGCCCCTTTCTCCATTCCTGGAATAATAACAGCAGGAAACTCCAGTCCCTTTGCCCCATGAAGCGTCATCAGGGAAACTGCATCCGCTGTATAATGTCTGCCTCCGCAGCGCTTCAAATCTCCCTCCCTTCCCAGAAGGAGATTTTCTAAAAGATCCTTCATGGTCTTGTGAAAAAGCGCCATGGACATGAGCCTGGAAAGAGGCTCATCCTGGGAAAGCCCCCGATCCTCCATCCACATTTTTATCAGATCTGCCGGCTTTTTCTTTGATAAAAGGGGCCTGTATTTCTCCTGCAAAGCCTGAGAATCAATCTCCTCCAATTCTTTCCTGAAACGTCCAGTTTTCTGATCTGCCTCTTTTTCCTGGCTGTACAGAGCACGGAAAAATGCCACAGCTTCCCGAACAGTCCCTTCCTCCAGAAAGCTTCCTCTTCCTGTAATTGTATAGGGAATACCTTCCTTTTTCAGATATTCCTCCATCGCCTCTGCCTGATGGTTTGTTCTGCATAAAATGGCAATATCTGAAAAGCTTCTTATCGTTTTTTCTTCCACTCCCTGTTCCTGGGCATCCAGCATATCAATTCCGCCTACCATACGGTTAATTTCCCTGGCTGTAAAAATTCCCTCCGAACGTTTTCCAGATGCCTTTACAACACGAAGCCTGCTGCCAGGCCCAGCCATAGAAACGAGACTTCTCTTTTCGCCCGGATTGTTGGAAATCACAGCAGCAGCGCCTTCTGTAATTGTACCTGAGGAACGGTAGTTTTTATGAAGAGAAATCACCTCTGCCTCCGGCGCATCCTCCAGAAAACGGGAAAAGCAGGCAGAATCCGATCCACGAAATCCATAAATGGACTGATCCGGATCTCCGATTACAAAGAGTTCTTTTCCATAGCGGTTCCACTGGCATATAAGCTCATACTGCAAAGGACTGATATCCTGAAATTCATCTACCAGAAGATAGGAAAACCGGCTGCAAAAGCTTCTCGCTTCCTCATTATCCTCCAGAAGAAGGCAAAGAGCTTCTATCAAAAGATCATCAAAATCAAACAACCCCTGCTCCTTCAGACGCTCCTCATATCTGGAAACTGCATTCCAGAGATCTGTTCCTGGCTGCAGCTGCGTGTTATCTTCTGCCTCTTTCTGAAATTCCTTTCCAAAAACAAGCACCCTCTTTATTTTTTCCCTGGAAATCACGTTCTGAAGCGCTGTGGCAGAGAGCTTTAATTTCAACTCCTCTAAAATCTCCTTTGCCAGCTCCTCAAGCTCCATCGGGTCGGCCAGAGTGTAGGAAACTCCTGCGCTTTTCAGCAGCTCTCCGCAAATCGAATGAAAGGTACCTGTCTGAATCCGGGCAAAGGCCCGCCGATGAGGCATTTCCCTTTGCAGACGTTCTCTTAACTCTCTGGCTGCCTGATTAGTAAAGGTTACAGCGGTAATTTCTGAGGCCTTCACTCTTCGTTTTTCAATCAGACACTGAATCCTGGCTGTCAGCGTTTTCGTCTTTCCTGTTCCGGGTCCTGCAATAACCGCAAGCCTGCGGCAGGGAACCTCTGCCGCCTTCTTCTGTTCCTCATTAAGGCAAAAGCTTTCTGCTTCTTTTTTACAATTCCTGTTCTTTTCTTCTGTCTGTGCAGACTTTTTTCCTGTCTTCCCTGCTGCTTTTTCTTGTTTTATCTCTGGTTCCTCTGCCATATATTTTCCAGAATCCGTTTGTTCTCCAGCTGCTTTTGAGGCTTCGAGAATCCCGCTCAGGTTCATCTGCCCCTCTGGATTTTGTATTTCGTCCGGTTCAAAAAGACGGATGATCCCATATTCTCCGTCAAAGCCCGGAAGCCTTGTCACTCTGCCCTCTCTCAGTCTCCGGATTCCCTCTGCAATCAAATATCCGGAATGGCATCTAATATCTTCAATGGGAACTTCCCGAAGGATTGCAAATTCCGTTCCCAGTTTATCCAGCATGCTCTGGTATTCCTCCTGCACCCTTTTTCCTGCTGCAGAACGCCCGGTTGACGCAGCAATCACCTCTGGAAGCGGCACAAGGCTTTCAAAGGGTTTTCCATCGGAAAGGACAAAGCCCTCCTCTCGATCTGCCAGCTGATCAATCCGGTGAGAAACGCCAATGGTCATTTTCCTTTTGCACACCGGACAGATCCCATCGTTTCTATCTGCCTCAGCAGGACTCATGCAAATATGGCATTTTCTATGTCCGTCAAAATGATATTTGCCCTCCTCCGGAAAAAATTCAATGGTCCCGGCAAGTCCTTCTCCTGTCTCGATCGCCTTCTTCATCCCCTCATAAGAGAGACTGCCTGACAGCAGATTTGCTTCCCTCCCCAGCTTTGCCGGAGAATGGGCGTCGGAATTGGAAATCAGCTGGAACCGATCCAGGGCAGAAAGCCGCCAGTTCATAGGCGGATCTGAGGACAGCCCGGTTTCCACCGCATGTATATAAGGCGTCAGCTCCCCAAAGCAGTCCTCTACTCTGTCAAATCCGGAAAATGCCCCGAACATGGAAAAATGCGGAGTCCAGATATGCGCTGGAACAAAGATTCCCTCCGGACAAATATCCAGCATAATTTCCAGAAGATCGTGACAGGAAAGCCCCAGGATCGGGCGGCCGTCAGAATGAATATTTCCAATGGTTTCCAGCTTTGCCGACAGTCTTTCTGCCTCCTCGAGACCTGGAAGAATCAAAAGGCTGTGTACTTTTCTCACCTTTCCGTCCTGCTTATAAATCGAGCTGATTTCTCCAGTAATCACAAATCTGGTTCTGTCCTCCTCTGCTCCCTTTTCCGGATCCCGTACATACTCCGTCTTCAGACGGTACAGACCGTCTTCTTCCAGAACCAGCTTCTCTTTCAGTTCCTGTCTCCATGCAGGGTGGGTAAAATCTCCTGTCCCCAGCACCCGGATCCCTTTCCTTCGTGCCTGAAAATCCAGATTCTCCGGCGTCAAATCGCGGCTGGTTGCCCGTGAATATCTGGAGTGAATATGCAGATCTGCAATATACATAACAATCTCCTCGTACTTTTTTGTCTTTTTTCTTGTTCTGTCTAATTTTCCTGTTTTCTGCCGTCTTCCGTTTCGGCATTTCCAATCACGGAGCTTTTAAGAGCCGACTTCCCCAACCAGTCTCCAAAACAGCATTCCCAGAAGCACTCCGAAGCACACTCCTGCGCTATCCAGCAGAACATCCGATATCTGCCCGCTTCGTCCGGGAACAAACAGCTGGTGAAATTCATCCGATGCCGCATACAAAGCGCCCGTAAGTCCGGGCTGCAAAAAGGATTTCCATCCGTTTCCAAGAGAAGCTGCTCCTGTCAGCAAAAAACCAAGAATGGCATATTCTGCAAAATGAGCTGTTTTTCGCACAGCATGGTCAATCCCCTCTGCATATCGTTCCTGCTCCGCCTTCGGCCACGCTTCATAATCAGAAACCAGAATTTTTCCAACCAGATGGCCCATCCGACTGCTGTCCTGAGAGGAGAGCTCTGCGGGACGGGCTGAAAAAAGAAATATCAGAATCATCCAACCCACTGTCAAAATAAAAAAAATCGCTCTCCTGACGGAAACTCCGCAAATTGTTCGTTCTGTCAATGGTTCTTCCTGCCTCTCTTTTGAAATCTTCTTCTGGATTATAGCACAAAAGGCTGTGAAAAATCCACACAGCCTTTTGATTGTTTCTTTTTCTGTTTTCTTTATTTCATTTTGGGTTTAAAAACAAGAGCTCCCAAATATCCAAATACCAGAGCGCCGGTGATCCCTGCAGAGGCTGCAGTCAGACCTCCGCGGAAAATTCCCAGAAAGCCGTCCTCTGCCATACTTTCTGCCACACCCTTCCACAGCGTATTTCCAAAACCAAGAAGAGGAACTGATGCCCCGGCTCCGGCCCATTCCGCAAAAGGCTCATAAAGTCCCAGCCAGCCCAATATTCCGCCCGACACTACAAGCATAACCATCACCCGGCCAGGCATCAGCTTCGTCCGATCCAGCAAAATCTGTACCAGACTGCAGATCAGCCCACCTGTCAGAAATGCCTTAATGATATCTGTCATCCCTTCGCCCTCCTCTCTTTAATCCTTCGATTTTCTGACCATATTCTCATCATCATTTTCCAAATCACAGCTTTCCAGTATCACCCCATGGGCAATGCCCGGAATACTCTGTCCTTCGTTGTAGCTGACCGTAGAAAGCAGCGCCCCTGTAGGAACAAAAAGAACCCTCTTCCAGCTTCCAGAAAACAGCATCGGAAGTATATGAGCACACAGAGTCACTGCAGAACAGCCGCAGCCGCTTCCTCCCGAATGCGTATCCTGGCTCTGGCAGTCATAGATTTCCAGGCCGCAGTCCATAGAAATTCCTGACAGATCATGTCCCTCCTGCTTCATCAGATCCAAAAGCACCTTCTGCCCTACATTTCCCAGATCACCAGTAATAATCCGGTCATACCAGCCTTCCTCTACCTCCAGATCCCGAAAATTCTGCATAATCGTATCCCAGGCCGCAGGCGCCATGGCCGCTCCCATATTCATCGAATCTCGGATCCCCAGATCTACCGGCTTTCCTGTTGTAATTCCTGCAATCCGCACCTGGCGCTGTCTGGTTGTTTTCCCATCAGCCTCTGCTGTTTTTCTTTCCAGGATCTGTCCTGGATGCTTTGACAAAACAACCGCTCCACATCCGGTTACTGTCCAGGTCGCACTCTGAGGCCTTTGATTTCCGTAGGACAGAGGAAACCGGAACTGTTTTTCCGCCGTAGCATAATGGCTGGAAGCCAGAGCCAGCACCTGATCCCCGTGTCCTCCAGCTACGCACATTGCGCCCAGACTCAAAGCCTCCCCCATAGTAGAGCAGGCTCCGTACAGACCAAACAGGGGAATCTCCAAATCAACGCTTCCAAATGAGGTAGCAATCAGCTGCCCCAGCAGATCTCCAGCAAACAGATACCGGACATCTCCTCTGTGGATACCGCCTTTTTCCAGAGCCAAATCCGCCGCCTGCTTCTGCATGGCGCTTTCTGCCTTTTCCCAGTTATCTGCTCCAAACATGGGATCTGCTTCCACAACATCGATCTGCTTTCCCAGGGGTCCTTCTCCTTCTTTTTTCCCGGCCACCGAGGCCATTCCTGCCACATATACCGGATTTTCAAATAATAAACTAGCTTTTCCCTTCTGCATGTGCTTCCCTCCTTACAAGGCCCCGATCCAGGCAATCAGCCCCAGGATCCAGCTGGCAAATATCCCATACAAAATCACCGGCCCTGCAATGGTAAAAATCTTGCAGCCAATACCAAATACATGGCCTTCTGCCCTGTATTCTATGGCTGGAGCCACAACAGAATTGGCAAAGCCTGTAATCGGTACCAGGGCCCCTGCACCGCCCCATTTTGCCGCCTTGGGATACAGATTCAGACCTGTCAGAAGAATGCTGAGAAAAATCAGCGCCAGCTGAGTCCACGTCTGAGCCGTTTCCTTTTCCAGTCCTCCCAGTGACATCAGGCCCATTATCATAGCCTGCCCCAGACTGCAGATGGCTCCGCCTGTCAGAAAGGCCCTGGCCATATCTGCCGGAAGGGAATTCTTCGGTGTAATCTTCTCCACATATTCCCCGTACTCTTTTTTCTTTAATTCCATCGTGTTCCTCCTTTTCTCCTGTTTTCTTCTGTTTTCCCAATTTTCTGCTTCTGCTTTTCTATGACAGAAAATAGATGAGCGCGCCTGCCAGCTTTCCAGCGGCAATTGACAGAATCAGATAGGGAAAGCCCACAGCCAGGTGAATCCTCCGGACAATCACCGGAACCGTTTTCAGAGTTTCTGCCAGAGACATGACAAGACATCCCACAAAGACGCCTACGGAAAATCCAAAAACTCCCAAAAACAGTTTTCCTCCCATAAGAACAGGGATTTCATAGAGATCCACCGCATTCCCCAGAATTCCTCCTAAAATAATCATAGTATCAAAAAGGAGAATATGCTTTCGGGTTTTCGTTTTTCCAATCAGACGGGGGAATATTCCAATCATTACCAGAAATGCAAATATTCCGGCTGCAATTACCCCTCCTGCGCTCAGTCCTGCAAATGCCAGAATCACCTGGCGGACTGCCAGAGGCAGATTACGAAACATCGACTTCCTGCTCCTTTCTGCTGTCATTCTGAATCAGGGTTTTTCCTATATTTTCTTCATAAAGCCGCATTTCCACTTCCAGAGGTGTAGGATCTGTATTCAGCTTCCAGCCTGCAAAGTGATTGAAAAACAGAAGAATTCCTCCGGCAAGCCCTACCGAATAGGACAGCTCCAGAATCGTAAAGCCCTGAGGCTTCTCTCCTGTTATCAAACGGTATACTTTTTGAAACACATCCGTCACATTGACATCATTATTAAAGGTCATAATCGCAAAGGCTGCCCCACAAAAACCGATTATGCAGACAAAAACCGTTTTCGCCCACTGCCATCCAGGAATTGGTTTTTTCGGCGGATGGTAGTCAATAATATACTCCACCTTCCCCACATTATTAACCTGAATGGAAGGATCCAGCTGTTCCAGACCAGCAATCACATCCAGTGCGCTTTCGATATAACAATGCTGGCCGTCCTCCCGAATGGATTTGATTTTCATCGCCCGGCATTTGCTCTGAATCACCGGGTTGCTGCAGTACACACTGCCTACATCCTTTACATAAACATCCTTTCGGTGCACCTGAGTCATTTCCCGCAGATTCAAATATACCGTATTTGAGGCGCTCATAGCTTATCCTCCAAAATCTCCAGCTTTACCAGAGTTCCCTCCGGTTCCGGTTCGGGTTTTTCCCAAAAAACCATCCACAGCACTGCCGCCAGGAGAATCAGGCACAATACTGCCGCTGCTGTTTTCTTTGATTTCCAGAATTCCATCATCTCTCACATCCTTTTCCAGCCTGGTATATCCGGCTTCTGCGCTTAGTATGGCTCATTCTAAGGTGAGATATTCCCGAAGCTGGCGAAGAATCTTTTTTTCCAGTCTGGAAACCTGAACCTGGGAAATCTTCAGATCCACAGCAATCCTGCTTTGTGTCTGATTATCAAAATACCTTCTGACAATAATATCCCTTTCCTTTTCATCCAGTCTTTTTAAAAGCTGGCAGAGCACCAGCTGATTCATCATCTGCTCCTGCTCCTCCCTCTCATCCCGGATCCGATCCATCAGACAGAGATTGGGATCATCTCCGTTTCCAATGGTTTTGTAAAGAGACTCCACCTCTGCTCCTGCCTCTAAGGATGCGGCGATTTCCTCCCTGCTGACTCCCATACGTGAAGAAATTTCCTCCAGCCCCGGCTCCCGCCCCAGTTCCAGAGTCATGGCTTCCCGAACAGCCCGCACACGATTTCCCAGCTCTTTTACAGACCGGCTCACCTTCAGCATTCCATCATCTCTCAGAAAACGCTTGATTTCACCTGTAATCATAGGCACTGCGTAGGTAGAAAATTTTACATCAAATTCCAGATTAAATTTATCTATTGCCTTCAGCAGCCCAATACATCCAATCTGAAACAGATCCTCTGGATCGCAGCCGCGGTTTCCAAAATGGCGAACCGTACTCCAGACAAGTCCCACATTATCAAGAACCAGCTTATCTCTGGCCTGCTGATCACCCTCATGGGCCTTTCTGATTAAATTTGTCAATTCTTCCATGGCCTCACCTGCCGATTTTCTTTTTCATTACTACCAGCGTTCCGGTTCCCACCTCTGACTCCACAAAAACATGATCCATAAATGCCTCCATAAAAGAAAATCCCATTCCGGAGCGTTCTCCTGTCTGATCCGTGGTATACATGGGTTCCCGCGCCTTTTCTACATCTGCAATTCCCATTCCTCTGTCACGAACTCTTACTGTGAGCTCCTGTCCGTCAATTTCTGCCTCCAGGAGAATTATTCCCTCCCCTCCTTTGTAACCGTGAATCACTGCATTGGTTACCGCCTCAGAAACAGCCGTTTTGACATCGTCAACCTCTTCGAGAGTAGGATTCAGCCGACTCATAAAAACAGCCACAACCACTCTTGCAAATTCTTCATTCTGTGACAGGCTTTCCAGTTCCATTCGAAAGCGTTCCATATTCGTATCCTCCCTTTTTATCCGGCAATTGCCTCTTCTTTTGAATCAAAATTCTCCATCAGACGGTGGATTCCCCCAATTGCCAGAATCCGTCCTATCTGAGCATTCACTCCATACAGAGTTACCTTTCCTCCGCTGCCTGCCATCTGTTTATACCTGTTTAGCAAAATTCCGATTCCCGAAGAATCCATAAACTCCGTTCTGGAAAAATCAAATACCACCTTGCTGATATAGTTTTCTGAAAAAAGAAGATCCGTCTCATATTTCAGATTCCTGCAGTTGTGGTGATCTAACTCCCTGGGAAGATGAATAATCAGAATCTGTCCCCTTGTCTCGTAAGTGAATGTCTGCCCTGCTGCCATCATAAAATCCTCCTTTTTGATTTTTGAAACATTCCTGCAAAATGAAAAAGAATGTGCCAAGGCCCACCCTCGCAAAGCTTTCTCTGCCATAAAAAGAATAGTCCTATGACAGAACAGCAAAAAAAGACACGACAGAATCATTTTCTTTTTTCTGTCGTGTCTTTTTATTTTTCCTTCTTCTGTACTTCCGGATAATCTTAATATCCTCTGCGCACTTTGGAATCCTCCATAAACTCGCTGTCCGGATAATTCATAATAATTTCTCCGAAATATTCATTAGCCTTGTCCTTATCTCCAGCCGCCTCATAGGC
This sequence comes from Lachnoclostridium sp. Marseille-P6806, assembly GCF_964238185.1. NCBI lineage: Bacteria > Bacillati > Bacillota > Clostridia > Lachnospirales > Lachnospiraceae > Lachnoclostridium > Lachnoclostridium sp. Marseille-P6806. The sequence continues at coordinate 210,826 of NZ_CAXSLG010000004.1, read as the reverse complement.
CAGTCCCAGCTTGTAAATAACTTCTGCATTGCCGGGATGTATCTGCAGGCTTCTGTTATAATAATCAATTGCCTGGGAAGCTCCGGCACCGGACTCCTGGCTCATGGCCTCATCTCCCATAGAAAGAAGCGTCTTCCAGCCATTTTCACTCATATCCTGCTGAATCCAGGCCACGGTCTGGTTCAAAACCCCATCTGTCAGAACACTCATATCCATACTGGTATAAAGCACAGCTGCGGTTTTTGCATCCTCTGCCCGATAAGCCTCCAAAAGCTTCACCATATTCTGATACTGGCTGATCACGCCTCCGCTGTCTGCCTCCATCGCCTCCAGGCTGCCCTCTGCAGCTTCCTGAGCCTTCTTTGCGTCCTCAAGCTGCTGCATCAGCGAATCGATTTCCAGGCTTTTTTGATTGATTTGCTCCAGATTTGCCAGCTGCTCCTTGTTATGCAAGGCATTCATTGCCTCCTGCTTTGCCGGCATAATCAGGAAATACACCACTGCCACACCCAGAATCAGTCCCACAAGAATGTTCATCACAGACTGCCATCCTGTATTTTCCTTATAACTGGGCGGGATAATAATATCATCGTCCTGCATCTGCCTGTGGGAAAATGCATTTTTCAGCTTTCGCTTTTCTACCTCAGCCTTACCCGTATTATGCTTGGCAACTGCCATATATCTCTGAGCCGTAGGATTGTAGCAATCCACCTTCAGAACCTGATACAGACATCGCCCTGCCTTAATATAGTCCTCATGGCGGATATATAACAGAGCAAGAAGCTCCTGAGCCTTTACATAATTGGGAAAATCATCCAGCATCCGCATCAGAAGCAGAACTGCCAGATCCTCATTTTCATTCTGCGCATATACTAACGCCTGGTTGTACTTTTTTGCCGCCTGATCTGCTGTTTCCAGATAGCCTCCGGATCCCTGAACCCGCTGCAGATATTCTTCTGCCAGATTATCCTGCTCCTGCAAATTCAGACTGATAACCCACTGGCACAGGGCTGAGCCGGCTTCTCCAATCTCCAGATAAATCAGTCCCAGAAGATTGCGGGCATCGGTCTGAAATTTATCAAATCTAAGGCTTTTTTTCAGGGCGGCTGCCGCGCCAGTCAGATCTCTCTGCCGTGCCAGAGCCAACCCCTGGTTGTAGTAGGCATTGGCTATCCGGCGGTTTTTCCATTCTCTGTTCATTCTTTTCCGCTCTGCTCCGTGCCGTTTTTCAAAAATTCCACCATTAAATCCGTCATATCCGTCAGATCCTCCCGGACAATGGCTTCCTCAACCTCTCCGACCTCCATGCTTGGCTTAAAACGGGTAATCTCTTCTTCAAAATCCAGCATCGCATCTTCCTCCTTATGAGTTTCTGCAGGAAAGCGCTGCCTCAATCTCCCCAATCAAATAGAGGGAACCAACGGCAAACAGCCTGTCCTGCTCTCCTTTGTGCCGCAAAGCCGCATCCAGCGCCTCACGGACGTTCTCATACGTCTCTACCTGACTGCAGCCGTTCTTATAAAATAATTCTTTAAGAATAGCTGGTTCAAGCCCCCGGTCACTGTTTAAGTGTACCACAGTTACCCGGTCGATGGGAAGCCCTCTGCACAGCATTTCAATCATCTGTCCGTAATCCTTGTCCGAAACTGCTGCAAACAGAAGCTGCAGACCGCCCTGTCCCGTGGTGTCTGTTCCGGAAATCTTCCTTACTGCCTCAATAAACGCCTGAATCCCCCCTGGATTGTGAGCTCCATCCAGCCAGATTCCCGGTCCTATCTTCTGCATTCTGCCCTTCCAGCAGACAGAGGAGAGGCCTCTCTGGATGACCTGATCATCCACCCCCGGGATTTCCAGAACCTGAAGAAGCTTCACTGCCAGAGCTGCATTCATAGCCTGGTAGGGCGCGGCAAAATCCACCTGTCCGTAGGAATCCTCCCTGTCCAATCCATAAGCCTTAGAAGCCATCTCCTCTGCCCGTTTACAGATTACCGCAGAAGCCTCCGGCTGATTGGCATCATAGACCACAGGAATTCCTTTTTTAATGATTCCTGCCTTCTCTGATGCAATTTTTTCAATGGAATCGCCCAGGTACTGGGTATGCTCCAGACTGATTGAGGTAATGACGCAGCCCAGGGGGCGGCGAATTACATTCGTAGTATCCAGTCGTCCGCCCAGTCCCGTTTCCAGAATCACGTAATCCGGCTTCTGTTCCTGAAAAATAACCATAGCCATCAGAAACACAAATTCAAAAAAAGTCGGATGACAGTATCCCCGGCTGGTCATCATCTGAACAGCAGAAAGTACCTTCTGAAAGCTTCGTTCAAAAACCTCCTCTGACACCGGTATTCCGTCCAGCAAAAAACGCTCCCTTATGTCCACCAGGTGAGGAGAGACAAAGGTACCTACATGGTACCCTGCCTCTCTTAAAACAGATGTCAAATCAGCGCACACAGAGCCTTTTCCGTTCGTTCCTGCTACATGAATGATCTGCAGCTCCTCATCCGGATTTCCCAGCTCCTCCAGAAATGCCCTTACCTGTTCCAGTGTATTTTTCTTTTTTGTCCAAAAGGGAATATCGAGAAGATATTCCCGCGCATGTATTTCCATCATTTTATTTTATGCAAACCTGTCCCGGTTTATGACTGAAGCTGAGACAGCCGTTCTTCCACCTGACTCATCATCTGTGTGTACTTCTCAAGCTTTGCCTTTTCCTCATTGATCTTTGCCTCCGGAGCCTTGCTTACAAATTTTTCATTGTTCAGCATACCATTTACACGGGCCAGCTCCTTCACCAGACGCTCTTTTTCCTTGGTCAGACGCTCCAGCTCTTTCGCTACATCCACCAGCTCTGCGAAAGGCATATAAATAGCTGCCTGCGGAATCACTGCAGATACTGCATCTTCTCCGATACCATTTTTATCCTTCTGGAGAATTACCTCGCTGGCGTATCCCAGAGTTGCAAAGAACACCCGGCTATTTTCAAAAATATCAAGCAGCTGATCATTCTCAGAAACTACATATACCTTGGCCTTTTTGCTGGGCGGAACATTCATAGAGGTACGTACGTTTCGGATAGCACGAACTGCCTCCTTTATAGTTTCTACTGCATTTTCCTCAGAAGCAAAGTTCCATGCTTCCTGATATTCCGGCCATGCAGAAATCATAATAGATGGTTCCTCTTCCTGCAGGTTACAGAAAATCTCCTCTGTAATAAACGGCATATAGGGATGCAGAAGCTTCAGAGAACGAATCAGCACAGTCTTTAAGGTCCATACGGCTGCTGTATGAGTCTCATCCTCATCATTCCACAGGCGGGGCTTCACCATCTCAATGTACCAGTCGCAGAATTCCTCCCAGATAAAGTCATAAACCTTTTGAAGGGCAATTCCCAGCTCATACTTGTCCAGATTTTCTGTTACATCCTTAGCCAGAGTATTCACCTTGGAAAGAATCCACTTGTCAGCCATGGTTAAGGGAGCTGCATCCTTGCTTCCGTCTGCGCCCCATGCCAGATCATAGGCCTTCATTTTCTCCGGATCTGCCTTCTCCATATTCATCATAATGAAACGGGAAGCATTCCATACCTTATTTGCAAAGTTCCGGCTGTTCTCAACTCTCTCCCAGTAGAACCGCATATCATTGCCAGGTGCATTTCCCGTAATCAGTGTCATACGAAGAGCATCTGCGCCGTATTTATCAATTACCTCCAGAGGATCAATACCGTTGCCCAGAGATTTGCTCATCTTCCGTCCCTGGCTGTCACGCACCAGTCCGTGAATCAGAACGGTGTGGAACGGACATTTTCCTGTCTGCTCAATTCCAGAGAATACCATACGGATAACCCAGAAGAAAATAATATCATAACCGGTTACCAGTACATCTGTGGGATAGAAGTATTCCAGCTCCTGCGTTTTTTCCGGCCATCCCAGAGTAGAAAAAGGCCACAAAGCAGAGGAGAACCAGGTATCCAGAGTATCCTCATCCTGTTTAAAATGTGTGCAGCCGCATTTCGGACATTTTTCCGGCATGGACTTGGCTACTACAATTTCGCCGCATTCCTGACAGTAATAAGCCGGAATCCGGTGTCCCCACCACAGCTGACGGGAAATACACCAGTCGCGGATTCCCTCCAGCCAGTGAAGATACGTTTTCCCAAAGCTTTCCGGAACAAACTTCAGCTCACCGCTCTTTAATGCCGCAATCGCCGGCTTTGCCATCTCCTCCATCCGTACAAACCACTGCTGCTTCACCATAGGCTCAACTGTGGTCTTACAGCGATCATGAGTTCCCACGTTGTGAGAATGAGGAACTACCTTAACTAACAGGCCCTGCTCCTTTAAATCCTCCACCATGGCTTTTCTGGCCTCATACCGATCCATTCCGTCATACTTACTGCCCGGACAGCGAATAGTTGCATCATCATTCATAATGCAGATCTCCGGAAGATTGTGGCGGCGTCCCACCTCAAAGTCATTGGGGTCATGCGCCGGAGTAATCTTTACACATCCGGTTCCAAACTCCTTATCTACATAAGCATCTGCAACAACCGGAATCTGACGATCTGTCAGCGGCAGCTTTAACATTTTTCCAACCAGATCCTGGTAACGCTCATCCTCCGGATTTACAGCAACAGCCGTGTCTCCCAGCAGAGTCTCTGGACGGGTGGTAGCAATCTCTACAAAACGTCCCTCCTCTCCTGCAATGGGATAATTAATATGCCAGAAAAAGCCGTCCTGCTCCTGATGCTCAACCTCTGCATCAGAAATAGAAGTCTGGCACACGGGACACCAGTTAATAATCCGGGAACCCTTATAAATGTATCCCTTCTCATACAGCTTGCAGAATACCTCTAAAACAGCGTCGGAACAGCCCTCATCCATCGTAAATCTCTCTCTGTCCCAATCCGCAGAGGAGCCCAGCTTGTGCAGCTGATTAATAATCCGGGTACCGTACTCTTTTCTCCAGTCCCAGCATTTTTCCAGGAAGCCTTCCCGTCCCAGATCCTGCTTGTCAATGCCTTCATTTTTTAATTTGTCAATGACCTTTACCTCAGTTGCAATGGCTGCGTGGTCGGTACCAGGCTGCCACAGCGCCTCATAGCCCTGCATTCTCTTATACCGGGTCAGAATATCCTGCATGGTATTGTCCAGAGCGTGACCCATATGAAGCTGTCCGGTAATATTGGGCGGAGGCATAACAATCGTAAAGGGTTTCTTTCCTTCACGTTTTCCCCGCTCTGCATCTGCATGAAAATATTTGTTGTCCAGCCATTTCTGATAAAGCTTTTCCTCGATCGCCGAGGGATTGTAGGTTTTTTCCAGTTCCTTCATGGTCTTTTCCTTTCTTTCTGTGTTTACTTCAAAATCCTGAGCGATTTTCATCTCAGAGGAAAACAGTTCTCCTCTCAAGACTGTAAAAAGGGCTTTTCTGCATTTCCTGTAAATTTCCTATGAAATCAAAAAAGCCCTCTATGCAGAATTCTGCATAAAGGGCGGAGCTTCATTTTCCGCGGTACCACCTTTATTTATCACTTAAATCACCTTAACGCGGTTTCTACGGAGAATCCTACCTGCCTTCTGCTTCTCAGACTCCCGGCTCCAAAGCTACCTTCCGCGCGTGCCCTCTCAAACCGCCTTTCAGCCAGTGAACGGTTCTCTCTGTCAGCAGCATCCGCCGTACTCCTCTTCTTCTCAGCCTTTCATATAGACTCTATCATAAATTTTTCACTTCGTTTTGTCAAGCAAAATCTCCGGCTTCCTGGGCAGTCGGGGCAACAGTTCAGCCATGTATCTTCTTGCCCGCTTACAGCAGACAAGAAGCGTCGGGCGTCCGCCCTTAAATCATTCCCCTGTATTCCTGCTTCCAATTATGAAGAAGCTCTGATTCTTTTTCCCGACGCACTTCCTCATCCTGCCCGAAAATTTCCTCCATCTGTTTTACCGCCTCCGACTGTACTGCCTGTTCTCTGGCCTCATCCATAGACTGATCCCACTGGCTGAGCTTTTCCTCTGTAATCAGAGCACGAAGTCTCTCTCCCAGCTTCAGTCCCCGCTCCAGCTTTGTCAGCCAGTACATCTGCTTTAAAATCTGCTCCTCAGGGGCACGGGAATAGGCATAGCTATACGCCTCAAAGGCCCTTTTTGTCTGAAACATCCGGGCGTAGCAGGAACCCAGGTTATTCCAGATCCGTCCCAGAAACAAGTCATCTACATATTCGTCCCTTGGAAACTCCAGAAGCTCCCGGTAAAGATTCAGGGCTCTGCCGTACTGACGCATGGAAAACAGCTCATCAGCCAGCAGCTTTTTAAACTCTGCCGGATGCTTTTTCCTAAGAGCCGTCAGCTGCTGCCGGTAATGACTGATTTCACCGGGCCTATAATAATCACATTCCTGGAGAATCAGAATCAAAGCCTCATCTGAATCTTCTCCGCTTTTCAGCCACCGTTCTACCTTCAGAGCCAGAAAACCCTGATTCAGCTCCTCTCTCATAAATTCCAGAAGACCTTCTCCCACAAAGTCCTCCATCACCAGAAGGGGATAATGGTATATCACATAAGAAAGCTCCTGCGAGGAATAAATTCGAATCCCAAGTGCTTCCACATAATAGGGACGTTTTACATTTTCCTGCCTGCAAAGCAATAAACTCATAACATAACCTCTTGTCTAATCTGGATATCAGAGGAGGGATAAATTTCTCCAAATCCCTGATCCAGAATTCTCACATCCATCGTCCTCTCGTCAAGGAATGAAATTTTCACACGAACCTTTGTCGTCCGCTCCGGCCGTTTTGGAAATCCCTCCAGGCGAATAGAAACCTCTCTGCGCCGCTTGGCATCTAAGGGTGTAACCACCAGATCCACCGTATCCTGATGCTCCGGAATCACATCCACCACAGCCTCCTGCTCGTACCAGTTATCTCCTGCGGCAGCCAGAACCACAGAAGTCTCCTGACCTCTGTAAATCACATTCATGGAAACGGTAGATTTTAACCGGCCGTCACAGATCATCGTATAGGGAAATGCTGTTTTCTGCCGGGTCAGATCAAGGGCGCGGCAAGCCGCTCCCTTGGAGAACACGGCCAGCTCCATATACACTCTCCGCTTGGTACATAAAAGCTTCATAAACTCGTCTGCCCAGCTTCTGTCCTCAAAGCCTTTTCCCATAAGAAAGACAGAGGAATAATTTTTGTTCTGCATCAGTCTGGATGCACAGGAACAGAGAATCCTGTCTGCCAGCTTGGCGCCGGAATCATTTTTTAAAATATCCAGATTAAAGCTCTCATCCATCCGTTCCTGTTCAGCAATTACCGTAGTATTTTTCAGACCTCTCTGAACCTTCATTTCATAATAGCGAAGCCCCTCTGCTGAGAGATCAAACATTCCCACAGTTCCGTTCCAGATTTCTTTTCTCTGGCTGAGGATATAATAAATATAGCTTTCCGAATGGCTGATAATGTGAATCCGTTCTCTTGAAACTCCCAGCGTCTCTCCACATGCATAAAGAGCCTCTGACAGCCTCTGATTCATTTTTTTCACGGTAAATACCAGCTGTCCGATCTGTTTTTTTCCGTATTCTTCTTCTGGAAGGCGCATAATCCGCTCCAGAAACAGTGCCAGCAGCTTTTTTGCCTCATAGCGCACATTTCCCAGCGTAGCTGTCCCGTCCTTACAGACCAGCTTTACCAGCTTGTCCACAATAATCCCATCCCCTTTTAAGGTATGGGCATAGGCCTCCTCTCCCACAAACCAGGCATCCTCAGTTTTATGCCTGCAGATTACCGTAGGAAATGACCATGTTTTTTCCTCTTCTGCGCAGTTGATCTGTGTATAACCGTCACACAAATCAATGCCGACAACAAGTTCCTCCATAAAAACCCCTTTTTCTTATATCAGACCGAACAGCTCTTCCATCAGGGCGCTGTCGGTTACGTACTTCTTCATTTTTTCCTGCAATGCCGTTTCTTCCTTCAAAGAAAGGCACAGACTCATTTCATTTAAGGCCGCAAAACGGCTTTCTTCCTCTCTGGAATACTCTGCAGCACAGCTTATGCTGCCCTCCTTCACCATCTTCCGGTTTTCACCGTCCCTTTGGTATATCCGGTATTCCAGAATTTCACCTTCAAACAGCACCTTCTGCCGTGCATAGATTCCCGGATAAACCTTAATCAGCTCATCTGCCTGGAACTCTTCCTCCTCAGGAAGGATTCGCACCTCCAGCTCAGGACGGTACTCCCGTCCTCCCCTGAACTCCAGAATCACCTGATTTTTCAGCTGCTCCGGAAGAGGCATCAGCCGTCCCAGATCCTGAAAACAGGCGAATACCCGCTTTTCCTCCAGAAGGATGTCCAGCATGGCCCGACACAGCTCCTGCCTGTGTTCATCCAGTTCCTTTAAGGTCGAATAGTACCGGATCAGAGCTAACAGATAGATCGTGGGAATCCTGCTTTTATCCTCCACACTGCTGACTGCGCTTTCCAGCCATGCAAACACCTTGTCGCCTGTGGCCTTATCCCGCAGAAAATAATCAGCAGACTTCATGGTAAAATAAGCCTTGATCACACTGTCACTGGTATGCTTTCCTGACATATACCAGGAGAATACCCAGTCGATCCGATCCGTTTCACCGGTAAACATCATCTGCGCCAGAAGACGTTCCGGAAGATCATAGGTTTCAATATGCTCTCTCTCTCCCTGACTCAGTACCTTAAACATCTGCATAGCAGATCCGTTAAAATACTCACACAGATAATCCAGAATCACACTGTCATACCGGCCCTCTGAAAACAGGCGGAAAGCTATCTGTAAAAGCAGAGGATCGCTTTCCGGAAGCTGCTGCAGAATCATTCTGCTGCAGAGCTTCATCAGCCTGCTGCTTTTCAGTTCTTCATAGCCATAGGCTTTTACAATCTCAAAGGCCTCCCGCATATACCCCTGCTGAATCAGGGTTTCACAGACTCCTGCCCGATCCTCCCGTTCCAGGCGTTCCAGCTCCAGATCCATCAGATAATCCACGTCATCTCCTGTATCCGGCTCATCTGACTCCAGACGTTTTCTGTACCATCCGATCATTTCAATCAGAATTTTTCTGCGGAACAAAGGATGAAGCCGCAGATCAGACAGTGCACGCTTCAGCGTCATCATATCCTCCGGGCCGGAAATCCCCGTCTCTGCCAGCCGGCTGCACTCCTGCAGGCGAAGCATCGGATGGGACGGAGCGATATCATAGCACTGCTCCTCCAGCTCCTCCGCATCCTTTCGTCTCATAGCCGGAATCTTCTGGCAGGAAATATTAGCATATCGGTTGCCATACTCGTCCTGGAACAGGATCACCGGATTTCTGCCAAAAAGAGGCACATAAGCAATTCCGTCCCGAACAGGGAAAGCGTCCTCCCCTTCGATTTCTTCATAGCAGACAATCACATAGCGAATTCCTGGAACGGATATCCGAATCCGATAGGATTTTAAAATAGCAGGCAGAATTTCCGCCACCTTCTCATCAATCATCTCCCGGTAAAGCATATGCTCATAGAGAACCGAAAGCCTCTGATCCAGCCGTGAATCCAACAGCTGCTCCATAGTAAACTGCTCAATGTCCCGCTCATACTGACGGTAAAGAGAGGAACCCGGATTCATATATCGGATAATATTCATGTAAAGGATGGCTCTGCTGGCGTCATCCATGGATTTCTCGTAAGAGAAGTATAATAGCACCTCTCTGGGAAGCAGATAAGGATAATCATAGGGAAGGGAAAACAGGAAATACTCATATAGCCTGGTCAGGCTGACCCCCTGTTCCAACGCCTTTTGATACCAGGGAAAATATTCCTCTCCTCTGCAGTCTCCCTTGATCAGCATACTGCAAACTGCTCCCAAAAGCTCTTTCTCTTCATATTTTTTGTAAAGCAGCTTTAAAAGACGGCAGTAGAGGCGTCTGTAATACTTTGATGCTGCAGCCGGCTCTGCAATGAAAACGGCCAGTTCCCGGCTTACCAGATCCTGTCTGGCTGCAAACATCATTACCTGTACCTCATATTCTCCCATTCTTCCAAGAAGAACCGGATTGTCCCGGTAAATCCGAAAACTCTCTGCATAAAGGAAAGGACTGTGGCAGCCATGCTGGAACATCGTCCGCATTTCCTCCAGACACGCTGCAGGTCCTGCTCCTTCCTCCGACTCCAGCCTCAGCCTTAAAAGATAAAGCTCCGCATGATCCGGCTGCTCTTCCAGACACTGCCTTACCCGCTCCAGAAGTGAGGTTCTCTGTTCCTCCCGTTTCTGAACCAGATACAGCAGATACTGATAAAAAGAGAGCGTCTCCCGGTTGTCTCTGCCCCGCAGCCCCGGATCATCCTTCCAGCTTTCCAGCATTTCTGCCGCCCTCTCTGTCTGTCCTTCCAGAATACACAGCTCTGCCAGGCGAAGAATATTTTCCAGATCCTCTCCCTGAATTCTTCGGATATCCTCCAGAATCAGGCGCATCTGACTTACCAGATCCTGCTGTTTCTCTGTTTCATACTGAAGGCGAAGGCGCAGATACTGCTGCTTCTTTTTCTGAAGCTCCTGTCTTTCCCTGTCACGGCTGTCCTCTGCCGCCTGAGCCTCCACCGGAACAACTATCGTATCACGCACAGTCATAATCCGGACTGCCCCCAGATTTTTCCCCTGATGGAGGCGTCCGGCATTAATCTGATAAGGAACCAGGCAGATTCCGTTCTGAAAATCCTGGGAGCTGAAGCTCTTTTTAGGAAGTTCCAGGAAATCCCCCTCCACAGCTGCTTCAAACTGCACATATCCCCAGGTTTCTACCTTTACCTCCAGCTGATCCGGACAGTTTTCCTCCACGTTCTCATAAAAACGTGGTTCTGTGGAAACAGTCAAGGCTACCGGCTTCTTAGCGCCTAATGCCACCAGAAACTCCTCTAACTGATTCTGACGATTCAGACGCCCCCGAAGCCCATCATAAAGGGCTCTTGTATGAAGATCCTGCATAAAGGGAGCTTCCACAAAATCCTGATATTCAAAAAGACGCAGAGACAGATCCGAATCCCGCTTTGCCAAAGCGGCAAAGTCTGCCGGTGTTTTCAGACTGTCCAGCGTCTTTCCTGTTCCTCCCAAATTCACGGAAAAAGAATAGGGTACTTTTCTCTCCCCGCCATTGGTCACAAGACAAAAGTTACCCGTTATCACATCTTCACCGGAAAGGTGCCGTCCGTCTACCTCATATAAAATCCTGTTCCGGCTTCCGCCGAACGCACTGTCGCACAGTCTCACTCTCATATTGGAAGAATAAATCAGTCCCTTGATAAATCTCCCCTGTTCATCTGATATATATAATTCTTTTTTTGTCACCGCTCCGGCCGGAACTGAATCCTTTACAGACTGAGGTTCAATCTGCAGAACCGGGCTTTCTCCCTCCACAATTCCTCTGGCAAGACGGTTAATTCTTTCTCTCATAGTATCACCTGTAAAAAATGCTCGTTATCCATACCATAATATCACAATTCCACTTGATTTAAAAGAATTAAATTGGTATGATTAAAAAAAGTAGAATTGACGAAAGAGGCACTGCCCATGTTATCGGAACCCATGACCCTTTACAAACTGATGAATCTCTATATGCTCAAGCAGGTGAACTTTCCTCTCACCAATGCCCAGCTGACTGATTTTTTTCTCCAGCACGAATACGCCAGCTATTTTACCCTTCAGCAGGCTTTAAGCGAGCTGCAGGATTCCGGCCTGATTCAGGCTGAATCCACCCACAATACTACACGGTATGTCATTACCCGGGAGGGCGAGGATACCCTGGGATTTTTTGAAAAAGACATTCCGCCGGCCATTACTGAAGACATGGACAGCTATTTGAAAGAAAACCGTTTCCGTATGAGGGAGGCGGCCGGAACTGTAGCTGACTATTACAAATCCACGAACCAGGACTATGTTGTACACTGTGAGGTACGGGAAGGTCGCACAACTCTGATCGGCCTGGATATTTCCGTCCCGGACAAGGATCAGGCTGTACTCATGTGCAGTCACTGGAATGAACGAAGCCAGGATATCTACGCTTATGTAATGAAAACCCTGATGAGCAGCGGGAAATAGACACAAAAAGAGACCATCGATCCGAATCTCGAATGTATGGTCTCTTTTTTATCGCATTTCGTCTGACCTGACTCAGACAGACGATTCTATTTCTGTTTTATTGTGAATCATTCTCCCCGTATGGATAGCTTCCCTTTACTGGTTATATCCGTCCGGATTGTTCTTCTGCCATCTCCAGGCATCCTCACACATTTCCTTAATGCCGTTTTCTGCCTTCCAGCCCAGTTCAGCCTCAGCCTTTGCCGGATCTGCATAGCACTGCGGAATATCACCCTCACGGCGCGGTTTGAATACATAGTTGATCTTTAAGCCATTTACTTCCTCAAATGCCTGAATTACATCCAGAACGCTGTAGCCGTGTCCGGTTCCCAGATTGTAGATCCATACACCGCCATGCTCCTTGTTCAGCTTCTCCAGTGCTTTCAGATGTCCGTTTGCCAGATCCACTACATGGATATAGTCGCGGATACAGGTACCGTCCGGAGTGTTGTAATCATTGCCGAATACGCCCAGGCATACCAGCTTGCCCACTGCCACCTGTGTAATATAGGGGAACAGGTTGTTGGGAATTCCCTTGGGATCCTCACCAATCCGTCCGGACTTGTGAGCGCCGATGGGGTTAAAGTAACGAAGCAACATCACATTCCATTCCGGATCAGAGGTATGTAAATCCGTCAGAACCTGCTCCAGCATTCCCTTGGTACGGCCGTAAGGATTGGTAATCTCACCCTTGGGGCACTCTTCGGTAATCGGAACAAAAGCAGGATCGCCATATACTGTAGCAGAAGAACTGAATACAATGTTCTTTACTCCATGACGGCGCATAACATCACACAGAATCAGAGTTCCCGTAATGTTGTTGTGATAATATTCCAGAGGCTTGTATACAGACTCTCCTACTGCCTTCAGACCGGCAAAATGAATAACCGCATCTACGTTCTCATTGTCAAATACCCGGTTTAAAGCCGGCTCGTCCAGAAGATCTACCTCATAAAAAGTCAACTTTTTCCCGGTAATCTCCTCTACCCGTTTTAAAGACTCCTTACAGGAATTGCAGAGATTGTCCACAACTACCACGTCATAGCCTGCATCTAACAGTTGTACGCAGGTATGGCTTCCAATGTAACCAGCTCCTCCGGTAACTAAAATCGTTGCCATAATACAGCCTCCTTTAATGTTGTTTTCAGATGAAACATAGAACAGTTCCGACTACGGAACTCTTTGTTTTCATTATAAACGGATATTCACAGAAAAACAATGAAATTTTATTTAAAATTCCTGCAATTTTATCATTATTTCATTCAGGCTTTTATGATGCAAATTGTCCCGCTTTTCCTGCAGGCAAAGTCAAAAGCCGGCGGCAGCTTCCTGCCCTCCGGCTTCTTCATTTTTCCAGCTCGCCTCATCCTCCCTGAGCCTCCAGCCACTCTCGCATTTTTCGGACTGCTTTTTTTTCCAGACGCGATACATAGGATCTGGAAATTCCCAGCACAGCAGCAATTTCCCTCTGCGTTTTAGGCTGTTTTCCAAAAAGTCCGTATCGCTGACTAATTACCGTCTGTTCCTGTTCCTTCAAACAGGCATGGAAGGCCTGATACAGCTCCTCAATATCCTGATCCAGAATCAGATCCTCTAAAACCTCCCGGTTCTCAACTTCAATCACATCTACCAGACTTACGGCTTCCCCGTCCTTGTCTACTCCAATGGGTTCAAAAAGAGAAATTTCTCTGGCATATTTTTTGCTGGAGCGCAGAAGCATGAGAATCTCATTTTCAATGCATTTCGCCGCATAAGTAGCCAAACGGGAACCTCGATCCGGATGAAAGGTTGAAACTGCCTTAATCAATCCAATAGTTCCCACAGAAAGCAGGTCTTCCATATCATAATCCGTATTCTGGTATTTTTTTGCAACATGGGCCACCAGCCTCATATTTCTCTCTATCAGAATATTTCGTGCTTCCAAGTCCCCTTTCAGACAGCGCTCCAGATATTGTTTCTCCTCTCCTGGTGTTAAGGGTTTCGGAAATGTTTTCAAAAATATCCGCCTTAAAGCATACTTAATAGAAGTATATGTAAACACAGCCTGCCTCGTGCCCGTTCTATTTTTCAAGTCCGCAGATTACCACTCCTTAACGCAATTTTAGCGCCGGAATTCTTTCTCCTTCCATTTCTTTCTGTTATACTTTAACTTTCATAACATACTTTTAAAGGGAGGATATGGATTTGAATCAATTGCTTTTGTTAGGTTCTACAGTCATTATTGCCTGTATACTGGCAAACCGCATCACCAGCCGGTTTGGAATTCCCATGCTTCTGGCTTTTATCGGACTTGGTATGGCATTTGGATCAGAGGGACTTTTTAGAATTCCTTTTGATAATTTCAGATTTGCTTCAGATTTCTGCACAGTTGCTCTTATTTTTATTATGTTTTACGGCGGATTCGGAACACGATGGAAAGCTGCCCGCCCAATCGCCGGAAAAGCGATTCTTCTCTCCTCTCTGGGAACGATACTCACTGCTGTCCTGACCGGAATTTTTTGTCATCTTATTCTGGGATTTCGTTTAATGGAAGGCCTTCTTACCGGCGCAGTCCTCAGTTCCACTGACGCAGCAAGCGTCTTCTCCGTTCTCCGTTCCCAAAAACTTTCTCTGAAATACAGTACAGACTCTCTTTTGGAAATAGAAAGCGGAAGCAACGATCCCTTTGCGTATATGCTGACACTGATCCTTCTCTCTGCCATGAATGGTTCCGCCTCCGCAGGAGAGCTTCCGTTTCAGATTCTCACTACTGCCTTTTTCCAGGTGTTTTTTGGACTGTTCTGTGGAATTGTCATCGCCCTAGCAGGCCGATGGTTTCTAGATCATTTTTCTTTTACTATCAATGGGTTTGATGCAGCCTTTGTTCTCTCCATTGCGCTTCTATCCTACGCTCTTCCCTCCGCCATCGGGGGAAACGGATATCTGAGTGCTTATCTGGTGGGTATTCTTCTGGGTAATCATTCTTTAAGAAATAAAAAAGGACTGGTCAGCTTTTTTGACGGACTGACCAGCCTCATGCAGATGATGATCTTCTTTATCCTGGGACTTTTGTCCTTTCCATCAAAGATTGCGGCTGTATGGCTTCCTTCTCTTGCTGTTGCTGCATTTCTCACACTGGTTGCCCGCCCTGCAGCCACTGCCCTGCTTCTCACTCCCTTGAAAGCGTCTCTGAAACAACAGATGCTTATATCATGGGCCGGACTGAGAGGAGCTGCTTCCATTGTATTTGCCATTATGGTAGCCATGAGCGGTATTTCCATGGAACACGATCTGTTTCACATGGTTTTCTGCATTGTTCTTCTGTCAATTTCCATTCAGGGAACCCTGCTTCCCTGGTTTGCAAAAAAGACAGATATGCTGGATGAAACAGGAAACATCCTCACAACCTTCAACGACTACACGGAAGAAACCGATGTCCGCTTCATCAGCATCCCTATTCAGAAAGAACATCCTTGGAACCGGAAACTTGTCAGCGAACTGAACCTGCCTCCGGGAACCCTCCTGGTCTTTTTACGACGCACCGGGGAAAATATTGTTCCCAACGGGAAGACCATGATACAGGAGGGCGATGTGCTGGTATTGGGCGCTTCCGCATATCGGGACTAAGACAGCATCCATCTAACTGAAACCTTTGTTTCCAGGGGCCATGAATGGTGCGGAAAAACCATCCGTGAACTGTCTCTCCCAAAAAATTCTCTGGCTATCCTGATTCGGCGCGGAACTGAAACCATTATCCCAGGAGGTCAAACCATAATTCAAGAGGGCGACACAATTGTTGTCAATGCGCTGCGGTAATAACCAGAATACCCGCAGAGATACTGGAAACTAAATTTCCTTTCCGCACTCTGTACACATTCCTGCTACAGCAGCCATGGCCTCCAAATCCTTCTGCATCATATCATACAGACGGTATCCTCCAACCAGATTCCAGGTACGGAAGCCATGCTGCTCAAGAATGCGCTGTGCCAAATAACCGCGCAGTCCGATCTGGCATGTAATATACACTTTTCTTTCTGCATCCAGTTCGTCCAGCCGTTCTCTCAGAGAATCCAGAGGAATATTGATAAAGCCAGGCATCATGCCTCCGGCACATTCTTCGGGAGTGCGAACATCCAGACGAATCGCCGTATCCGGAATCTGATCCAGATTCTCAATATAAAATGGCTTCATCAATCCTTCTACCACATTTCCAATAACATAACCTGCCATATTGACTGGATCCTTTGCGGAAGAAAACGGCGGTGCATAGGCAAGTTCCATCTCTTGAAGATCAAAGCAGGTCATGCCAAACCGAACTGCATTGGCCATATCGTCAATACGTTTATCTACACCTTTTCCACCTACAATCTGGCATCCCAGAATACGCCCTGTTTCTGGAACAAATAAGGTCTTTACCGTCATCATTTCACCTCCCGGATAATATCCGGCCTGAGAGGCTGAGGTCGTGATGACCTTCTGGTAGCTTTGCCCGCGGGCCTGCAGTACTTCCTCTTTTTCGCCTGTAACAGCAACTGTCAAATCAAAAAATTTCATAATAGAGGTTCCCTGGCTTCCCTCATATCTCCGTTTTCTTCCGCAGAGATTGTCTCCCACAATTCGTCCCTGCTTATTAGCAGGAGAAGCCAAAGGAATCAACACAGCTTCTCCGCTGACCACATGGCGCACACTGACAGCATCTCCCAGTGCATATACATCCGGCTGGCTGGTTTCCATGTAATTATTTACAAGGATTTCGCCCCGGGTACCTAAGGCAATGCCACTGTTCTTCAAAAAAGCTGTGTCTGGACGCACTCCAATACTTAAAATCACCATGTCAGCCTGAACCTTATCTCCATTCTTCAAAATCACACCATCTTCATCCATGGCAGTACAGATCTGACCCAGATAAAGACGGATTCCCTTTGAACGGATATAATTATGTACCTGATGAGCCATATCCATATCAATAGGAGGCATTACATGGGAGGCCCCCTCTACTACCGATACATGAATCCCCTGCTCTGCAAGATTTTCTGCCATTTCCAGTCCAATAAAACCGGCTCCGATCACTGCACAGCTTCTGGGCTTTTCTGCTTTCATATGATCATAAATAGCATAAGTATCCGGAATATTTCTTAAAGTAAATACATGATTTTTCTCTATTCCCGGTATCGCAGGGCGAATGGGCGCCGCGCCCGGAGAAAGCACAAGCTTATCATAGGTTTCTTCGCACATCTGATTTCCATGACGAACCGTCACAGTTTTATTGGCACAGTTTACAGACAGAACCTCACTTTCTGTCCTCACATCTACGCCGAATCTCTGATGAAATCGCTCTGGAGTCTGCAGCTGCAGAGCTCCTTTATCTGTAATCACCCCTCCTACATAATAGGGGAGCCCACAGTTTGCATAAGAAATATACTGTCCGCGTTCCATTATGATAATCTCTGCACTCTCATCATTTCTTCTGAGACGGGCTGCAGTTCCCGCTCCTCCTGCTACGCCTCCAACAATGATTACTTTCATAAATTACAACTCCTTTCTCTTCGAAAAGCTCTGTCTCCCAACAGTCTGCTTCCACATTTTGTTTTGCGAAAATGAGAAGTTTTTATTCGATTCTCTCACCTTTCATCCGATATGGATCCCGCTTTTCTTATTATAACAGAAAGTTTGTTGTAATTTCTATTTTTTTCTAAATTTTTTCTTTTTTTACCGATATAGAATGAGAAATATTCTATATTATTCTGTTTTTCAAAAAACACTCCAGCAAATAGACCGTATTTTCCAGATAGGCGCCGCTGTTGTAATCATCTATCTTCCTGCTGATAAAAGAATGATACACCTTGATCAGCACCTCAAACAAATCTCCCTGTGTTATATCCGTAACCTTTTGGATCAGCTTTTGATAAACCTTCCCTATCTCCCAATAAGTGGGGACAGGATATCGACAGTCTCCCACATTATCAAAATTCCCCTCTGCTATCCTGCACTCCCCGATAAGTTCCGCACACACCTGTTCCATATTGTCAAAACAGTACCAGCCGGAAGACGAATCAAAAATAAGCTTTATTTTCCTTTTCCCCAATGCATTTACAACATCTGATCGCAAATTCTTTGTTTGTCTGGCTATATACTCAATCAGACAACATATAAAAAACAGTCTCGCCGCGTTGTGTTTCCTCTGTGTTTTTGGCTGCATTTTCATCCTCCCTCTCCAAATTCTAAAATATTTTTAGATGAGATCCTGATGTTTCCGGGCATATCTCATGAAAAAGAAGCTCGCTCGCGAACTTCTCCGCCTGCGGCGGGTCGCTTCTGCGACAAAATTCTCTTCCGTCGCATGGCGATCCTCGCGGAGCGTTTTTATGTCATAGGGCGCACTTTCCTATGGCATAAAAAAACATCCTTTAGAATAATCTCTTGTAAAATTATTTTAAAGGATGTTTTTTTATTTGTCATTGTAGCTGTAGTATAATCTGTCTCTTGTGCCTATTTCCAATAAAACTCCCGATAACTAAGGTAATAAGAACGCAGCCAAATGCTTCCTCCCATTCTGGAAAACCGATAATTTTCCTCTCTATTTCCACAAATCAAAGCATCGACTGGTACATGGAACAATGCACTCAGTGCATATAAATTGTCAATTGTGGGCAGATTTCTCCCTTCAAACCAGTGATAAATACTCTGAGGAGTTGCCAATTTCAAATATTCCTGCAGATTACGGACAGTCAAGCCCCTTCTCTGCATCATATTTTTCATATTCTGTCCAGTTTTATACATGTCAATATGAGGATATTGGTTTATGCCATCCCAACTCCCTTCTGCACTTTTTGGCATTTTCTAGACTCTAGTTTCTCTATAAAATTATATCAGATCTTTCCCTCTCTGTCATTATAGCTGTACTATAAATTAAAACCTTGTAAATGAAATCTCTGCTTTCAAACCCTTCTTTGTTTCATCTCCTGTCGTAAACAGCTTCTTCCCACCGAAAGACAATAACAAAGAAAGAGGCAGCCATTTTTAGCTTTCGCTGCCATTGACTACCTCAAAATAATCCTTATATTCTACTTCAATCGCATATTTCATCCGGGTCATACTAATGTAAAGATGGGCCTTTAATGCCTCCTCCAGCCCCTTTTCATCCTTCTTTTCCAAAAACTCCAGAAGCTGTTTGTGCTCCCGGATAATGCGGGTAAAGTCTGTTTCTGTAACAAAATCCAACATGCGGAATCTGGTATAATGCAGCTGCTGAGCCTGTATAAAATCCCACAGCTTCGTCCTGCCTATAGCACAAAACCACAAACCATGCATCTGGGCATCCATACTGTAAAACTGTTCCGGCTCAAATCCTGGCTCCTGAATCAAAAGCTCCTGGCACCGAATCTGATGACGTATTTCCTCATAAAGAAGAGGCGTCGCCACTTCCATAAAATCGCGCATCACCATCAGTTCAACTGCAACCCTCATATAAATCATCTGCCGGATATTATCCAGATTGAGAAGTGTCACATAAGTTCCCGAATACGGAATCGTATTCACAAACCCCTGCTCCTGCAGTCTCCGAAGAGCTTCCCGGACCGGAGTCCGGGAAACGTCAAACCGGCTGCAGATTTCATTTTCACTGATTGCCTGTCCAGGTTTCAGCTCTAAAGAAAGAATTTCCTGCTTCAGCATGTCGAATACATAGTCGCCGCGATTCTTATAACACTTTTCGCCCATGCGTCTTCCTCCTTTTGCTATCCTGCAGGCTCAGCTTACGGATCTGCCTGCGAAATCGATTTTTAAAATCAGATTAGGACGGCTGCTTTCCAATATAAGCCTGAATACCGCCATCTACGTACAGAATCTGTCCGTTTACAAAGTTAGAAGCGTCAGATGCCAGGAATACTGCCGGTCCGCCCAGATCCTCTGCCTCGCCCCAGCGGCCAGCCGGAGTCTTGCTTACGATAAACTGGTCAAACGGATGTCTGGAACCATCAGCCTGCTTCTCACGCAGCGGAGCTGTCTGAGGAGTAGCAATGTAGCCAGGTCCAATACCGTTACACTGAATGTTGTGCTCGCCGTACTCAGAACAAATATTTCTGGTCAGCATCTTTAAGCCGCCCTTTGCTGCTGCATAAGCAGATACGGTCTCACGACCAAACTCAGACATCATAGAGCAGATGTTGATAATCTTGCCGTGCCCCTTCTTAATCATAGACGGGATAACAGCCTTAGATACGATAAACGGAGCATTTAAGTCTACATCAATAACCTGACGGAAATCCTTTGCAGACATTTCGATCATCGGGATTCTCTTGATGATACCTGCATTATTTACCAGAATATCAACCACGCCAACCTCGTTTTCGATCTGAGCAACCATTGCATTTACAGCATCCTCGTTGGTAACGTCACATACATAGCCATGAGCTTTAATACCAATCTCAGCATAGGCAGCAACACCCTTGTCCACCAGCTCCTGCTTAATATCATTAAAAACGATAGTTGCTCCAGCACCTGCCATAGCTTTTGCAATAGCAAAGCCAATGCCGTAAGAAGCGCCAGTAATCAGGGCAACTTTGCCTTCCAGGGAATAATTGTTGATGTAATCCATAATTCATTCTCCTTCTCTCTCTTTTATTTGTATACAGTTCTTTAACTTGTATACACTTAACTTGTATGTATACAATATCACATCTCATCCAATCTTTCAATGTACAGTTTATACAAATTATATCTTTTATTTTTGTACATATCAGCGACAATTTGGCACGATGGGCGTAAAAGATACCGCGCAAAAAGAAAGAGTCTCTATCTATAGCCTCCTACGACTATCATATAAAGACTCTTTCCTGGCATTTTCTTTCAGTCTTTCACATCTTTTCAACTCAAATTATATTATCTTTTCCTTTATCTCTCATCTAAGATAATTTATATTTTTTAATATAATCTATCATTTTATATTCTCATTTCTTTGAATATTTCCTATCTCTGATATCTTATATTTACTACCTAATATTTCCTATCTTTTGATTCCTGATAAATTTTGATATTTACTTTTGATTGAAATTCTGTTCCAAACCTATTCAAGTTGAGGTAACTGCCAAACCCTTTTGTTACTTTTCAGCTCCACAAACATCTGCGTCTTGAATCAAATGTTTGTTTCTCTGCTTTTGTTTGGATAAGAAGTTCTTATCTTTATGGTTATATAATATCACTACTTTTCCATTTTGTCAACATATTTTTCAATTTATTTTCAATAAAAACATTAATAATATTTTATATTTGTATCTATTCTTTATATTTTCTGATATATTTGGATTTTTTATTTATTATTCTAAATTATACTTAAGAATCTGTTTTTCCACTCCTTGCCTGCGGCTTATCAAATGCCGGATTAAAGGCATAAAAATTGCGGCTGCTCAAACGATCCTGAACGTCTCTTAAAACTTCACCGAACCGCTGAAAATGGATAATTTCTCTCTCTCTCAAAAAGCGAATCGGATCGCATACCTCCGGATCCTTTACCACCCGAAGGATATTATCATAGGTCGACCGGGCTTTCTGTTCTGCAGCAAGATCCTCGAAAAGATCTGTAATCGGATCTCCCTTAGACTGAAACTCACAGGCATTCAGCGGAATTCCTCCTGCTGCCTGTGGCCAGACTCCCGTTGTATGATCAATATAATACGGGCCAAATCCAGAATCCTCAATTTCCTGAGGTGTCAGATTTCTCGTCAGCTGGTGCACAATTGCTCCAATAATCTCAAAATGCCCCAGCTCTTCTGTTCCCACATCATTCAGAACCGCCTTTCCCTTTTCATAGGGCATTGCATATCTCTGGCTCAAATATCGAAGAGCTGCCGCTGCCTCACCATCCGGGCCGCCATACTGGCTTATAATAAACTGTGCCATCTTGGGATTTGTCTGGCTGATATTCACCGGATATTGAAGCCTTTTCTCATATCTCCACATCAGGCATTCCCTCCTTCCCACGGCCACGGACTTTTGATCCAGCTCCAATTATCCGATGATACCTGATCAATCATCAGGGGACCATACGCCTGCTCATACGCACAAACAGCTTCTTTATTTAACTGTTTCACGTAATAATAGTAATTCATAGCCTCCTGATCCGTTGGATGAGTATCCAGATAAAGAAGAATTTCATCCAGAGCAAATCCCGTTTCATAGACATTCTTCATTAATTGATTTTTACATCCACACATCATCCACGGCACCTCCCCATTATAAACGGTAAATCTAATTCCGGAAAAATTGTGCCTCTCTCCAGCCCCTGGCTAAGGGTATAGGTCTGTGTCCATCTCTGCATTGGAACATAAGCCATGGCTAAAGACATTTCGGAAAGAGCGTTTCCTCCTGGCGGTCTCATTACAGGCGGAAAAACTCCCGTTCCGGCGTTCTGACCAGGCACACAGTTCTGACATGGCATATTATTCTGGCATAGCGTATTATTCTGACATGGCGTATTGCTCTGGCATGGCATCATATGCTGAACAGGCTTTTTATTTTGACACATGCACCCATCCTGACACGGTTTTATTCCCTGTCCCTGATTTGGTGTGACCGGCTGAATCGGATTCGTTGGACGAATTGGTTTGCCTCCGCAGCCGCATCCCGCACTCATACACGGTGATATCTGTGGGCGGCTGGTACAGGCATTCTGCTGATGATTGCTGCAATCCATAAGCAAGCTTTTCTCCTTTCGGAAGATTCTGATAGTATCATATGAATCTGATTTCTCACTGGTGAAAACTCTCAGACCATTTTCTCTCATAAGATCTCTTCCCTATAAGAAAGAAGCTCGCTCGCGAGCTTCTCCGCCTGCGGCGAGTCGTCTCATCAGCCCAATTCTCTTCCACCCCATAGCGTTCCTCGCGGAGCGTTTTTATGTCATAGGACGCACTTTCCTATGACATAAAACAGGCTGTCACCCCTGTCTTACTGTCCACATACCATATACTATCACAACAAAACAAGGAGATTTTTAATATGTGTAGATGTAATTTATGTAATTGCTTTAGAAACTGTTTTTGTACTTCTAATTGGAACTGCTGCAGATGCGGATGCAATAATAACTGCGGTTGCTGCAACAACTCCGGCAATACCAGCCATTCTGGCTGCAACTGCGGATGTGGCTGCGGTTCCTCTTCCAATAATAACAATAACAACTCCTGTGGCTGCGGCTCCTCCAATAACGGGTGTGATTGTAACTGCGGAAATAGCTGCGGCAGCGACTCTTCTTCCAACAATAACCGCCAGGCCTATCAGTCCGGCTACCGAATCGGTTTCCGGGATGGAAACCATGTTGGTTACCGGGATGGCTTCCAGTCAGCAGTAGAAAATAATATCGGTATTGCTCCCTTCCACATCCCCGATACCTTTGATTCCAACAATTCTTCCTGCGGCTGCAATAACTGTCAATAAATAATTCAGGGACAAAGATGGCACATTCCATCTTTGTCCCTTTTTGTCGCCTCTGCCCAAAAACAGGTTCCATTCACACCTGCTCTATTTGTTCTGTTTCTTTTTTGCCATTCGGCGCCATAATGAAGGAAGACTGGGGCTTTTCTCCTGCCGTTCCCTTTCCATAATAATATTTGATAATATCTTTTCTTGTGATAATTCCGATAAACATTTTTCGATCATCCACTACCGGAACAAAATTCTGATTCAAAGCCCGATCAATCATATCTTCCATATTGGACTTTACAAAAACCGGAAGATAATCCATCCTGCGCTTCAGTGTGCTGACAGAAATTCCTTCTGCCTCCTTCAAGTTCAGATTGTACTGATTCTTGATTCCCCAGAGCATATCTCCTTCTGTAATCGTTCCCACGTACTTTCCGTCCCTGGTCAACAGCGGAACTGCTGAAAATTTATGATATTCCATTTTTTCCAAAGCCTGCCGGATAGAATCATCTTCATATATGTATGCAATTTCACTTTTGGGAGTTATAAAAAACAATATGTTCATAATGAGTTTTTTCACGCTCCTTATATTTGATTTTTGTTTATTATAACATGGGATTCAGAACATATTGTGAACAAATTCTTAAGATAGCATAAATATTCAAACCGCTTGTTTTTCCTGTATGAAAATACACATTTCTGGAATATCATGCAGAAAGACGCGATAAAAGGAACCGGAAAAAGCCCTGTTTTCTGCTTTTCCCGGTTCCCTTTTTCTAAATCTGTTTTCTGTGCTTTTTACTCTTTTTTCCTGCTTTTGTTTCCGAATTCTGTCCTCTGAAGCTCTCCTGCAGATGCCTTTTTCTAAAAATTACCAAATACTCTCCTGCAATAGCCTTTATCTATTCCAGATAATCCAGCGGATCCACAGGACTGTCTTTGTGAAGCATTTCCAGATAAAGATTGCTGCCTTCCACAGTATAATATTTGGTCGGCTCTGCTACATATCCTATAAGCTGGCCTTTTTCCAAATATTCGCCCTCAACTGCAGCCACCTCCTTCAGCTGACCGCAGATCACCGAATACTCATTTCCCAGATCCAGTGTCAGGTAGGTTCCGATTTCTTCGCTGTTTCCCACAGAAACCACACGGGCATTGGCCGGAGCATAAACCGGCTCACTGATATCCCCCTGAATCACCATGCCTGGATTGCACTTGTACTGATCCAGGGTTGGAAAATAAATCGTAGAATCCATACTGTAATTCAGAACTACATTCCCTCTCACTGGCCAGGACAGGCTGCTGGTATCCGAAAAATTCAGAGCCAGGGCTTCCACATTTCCCAGCCCGGTTCCGGCCTCCTGCACATTTTCCTCCTCAGGATTCCAAGCTTCCTCTTTTGTTCTTTCTGCTGTCACAGTATCCAGGTTATTTTCTGCCAGCTGCTCTGCCGCAATTTCGGTTTCCTCTGCCAAAGCCGGATTTCTTTCCGGAAGCTCTGCTTCCTGAATCTGTTTTCCTGGCTGCTGGGCAATAAAATCTCCCTGCTCCTGCATATCCACATAGGGATTCTGCTCCTGACCGCTTCCTCTCTGAGTTGTAACAACGCCTGCTGCGGCTACGATAGTCAGCAGGCCAAGCACCAACATGACAAGGAACAGTTTGTCCTTGAACATTTGATTCCATTTCTCTTTCACCGTTTATCACCTCGGTACTATTTTTACCAAAGTGCTCCCACTTATTCAGTCACCAGAGAAATATTTTTATAATAATAATGCAGAATGTCCTGATAATCCCATCCTTCTGCTGCCATATGAGCAGCTCCGGTCTGGCTGAGACCGTATCCATGCCCGATTCCCCGCACCACTGCCTGAATCCCGCTTTCTGTGCCGTTAAAATAAAAACAGGAAGAAGGCAGTCCCAGAGTATACTGGATTTCTTCTCCCTTATAAATTCCAGATCCTATTTTCATTTCTGTCAGATATCCAGCCTCATCCTTTTCAACAGTCTGAATCTGTTCCGGAACCTGATCTGCCCTAACAGGTGCTGCCCCTGGAATCTGGCTGATTTTCTGTGCAAAGGTTTCTCTGCTCCAGGAAAATACCTGCTGATAGTTCTCAGCTTCCACATCCCACCTGCTTTCTACCGAAACAAGATAGGGATACTCTTCAGAACCGTTTCTCGTCCGGCCAGAGCTGATCCTGTGAAACAGAGGAAGCACATACTGATCCTCGCAGCGCATCACTACTCCTTTCGTTTCCCTTGCTGCCCTCTTACACTGAATCAGCTTTTCTGCCAGCCGTTCCTTTTCCCCAAGCGTTAAAAACCTGTTCTCACTCCCGTTTGCCTGTCCGATATAATCCAGATCCAGTTCTTCTTCCTGAATCTCCTGTCTTCCATCCATCAAACGGCAGATATAGGTTCTGGCAATAACTGTCTGACATTTTAGTGCTTCCCACTCATACCCTTCTGGAATCTGGCACGCAACCACTCCAGGAAGATAATCCTCCAGATTCATATAGGTCTGAATTCCATCTCGTTCTATCAGAATTCTGCGGGAAATACTGTCTGCGCTGATTTCTGTATCCTCTTCTTCCGCTTCACTCTCCCTGGTTTCTCCTCCCTTCTCATCCAGAGAAGGCAAAGTATCCTCTTCTTTCTCTATTCTGTTCTCGCTTCCCCATACAGCCTGTCCCGTTCCTTTCATACATATCAGTGCCAGCAGCCAGGGCAGCAGCAGCATGAAAATTCCCCAAAGCATCCATTTTTTCATAAAAAAATCCCTCCCGACTATTATCAGTCTATGGAGGGATTTTCTCTTTATTCCTTAAAAATGTCTGTTTTCTGCAATTTTCCCAAATGAATCATCTGGAAGCTTCCGTTCTTTCTGAACCAGGGGAATCAAACTTACAGTTCTACCTGAACCTTTTCCAGATGCCAGATATCCTTTACATACTCTTCAATGGTACGGTCAGAGCTGAACTTACCGCTGCAGGCAGTATTCAGAATTGCTGCCTTAGCCCACCATTTTTCATCCCGGTATGCTGCATCTACCTTCTTCTGAGCCTCTGCATACATGCGGAAATCCTTCAGAATAAAGTAGGTATCTGCCCGGTCACTGCTGCGGGTGTTCAGCAGTGAATCATAAATATCACGGAACATCTCCGGATTCTGCGGAGAATAATATCCATTGATCAGCTGCATCAGCACACGGCGGATATCCTGATCATTGTTGAAGATCTCCATAGGATTGTAGCTGTGATCATGCTCCATGCGGATGATATCATCGGAAGAAGTACCGAAAATAAAGGCATTCTCCTGTCCAACTTCTTCCACAATCTCTACATTCGCTCCATCCATGGTTCCAATGGTCAGGGCGCCGTTTAACATGAATTTCATGTTTCCGGTACCGGATGCCTCTTTACTTGCAGTGGAAATCTGCTCGCTGACATCTGCTGCAGCAAAGATAATCTCTGCGTTAGATACCCGGTAATCTTCAATAAATACAACTTTAAGCTTTCCGTTAATGGACTTATCGTTGTTGATTACATCTGCCACAGAGTTAATCAGCTTAATGGTCAGTTTCGCACGCTTGTAGCCTGCTGCTGCCTTTGCACCAAAGATAAAAGTTCTTGGCACCATATCCATGTTGGGGTTATCCTTCAGCTGATTGTACAGATACATAACATGAAGGATATTCATCAGCTGTCTCTTATACTCATGGAGACGTTTTACCTGTACATCAAAGATAGAACGGGGATCTACATCAATACCGTTGTGTTCTTTGATATATTTTGCCAGACGAATCTTGTTCTGGTATTTGATGTTCATAAACTCATGCTGGCACTTCTCATCATCTGCGTAAAGCTTCAGCTTGTTAATGGCAGACAGATTGGTAATCCACTCATTTCCCACTTTGCTGGTTACCCAGTCAGCCAGAAGCGGATTGCCGTGCAGCAGGAATCTTCTCTGAGTAATACCGTTGGTCTTGTTGTTGAATTTCTCCGGCATCATCTCATAGAAATCTTTCAGTTCCTGATGCTTCAGAATTTCTGTATGAAGCTGTGCTACGCCGTTTACAGAGAAGCTTCCGGCAATAGCCATATGTGCCATACGAACCTGACCGTCATAAATGACTGCCATTTTGGCAATCTTATCCTGACGTCCCGGATATGCCTGCTGAATCTGAATCACAAAGCGGCGATTAATCTCCTCCACAATCTGATAAATACGGGGAAGCAGTCTGGAAAACAGCTCGATCGGCCATTTTTCCAGAGCCTCTGCCATAATCGTATGGTTTGTGTAGGCACAGGTCTTAGTTGTAACATCCCAGGCCTCTTCCCAGGTAAGACCATAATCATCCAGCAGAATACGCATCAGCTCTGCAACTGCTACAGTCGGATGAGTATCATTTAACTGGAATACGTTTTTCTCATAGAACTTACGTACATCATCGTGATTCTCCATGTACTTCAGCACAGCTCTCTGCACACTGGCAGAAATGAAGAAATACTGCTGACGCAGACGAAGCTCCTTACCGGCAATGTGGTTATCGTTAGGATAAAGAACCTCACAGATATTCTTAGCCAGGTTTTCCTCTTCTACTGCCTTCTGATAGTCACCACGGTCGAATGCATCCAGACGGAAGGTATTGACCGGCTGAGCATCCCAGATTCGAAGGGTGTTGACCACGTTATTGCCGTAGCCTACAACCGGAAGGTCATAGGGAACTGCCATAACAGACTGATATCCCTCCTGAACAAATTTTTCTCTGCCGTTTTCCCAGACAGTCTTCACATATCCGCCGAATTTAACTTCTGTAGCGTACTCAGCACGGCGTACTTCAAAGGGGTTGCCGTCCTTTAACCACTCATCCGGAACCTCCACCTGGTATCCGTTCTCAATTTTCTGCTTGAACATACCATAGCGGTAACGGATTCCGCAGCCATATGCCGGATATCCCAGTGTGGCAAGAGAGTCCAAAAAGCATGCTGCCAGACGGCCCAGACCGCCGTTTCCAAGAGCTGCATCCGGCTCCTGATCCTCAATCAGGTTCAGATCATAGCCCAGCTCATCCAGAGCCTGCTTAATCTCATCCTTTGCCATAATATTGATAATGTTATTGCCCAGGGCACGGCCCATTAAAAATTCCATGGACAGGTAATACAGGGTCTTAACATCCTGCTTTTCATACTCCTTGTGCGTTGCAATCCACTCATCAATAATAACATCCTTCACGGCGTAGGCCACAGCCTGAAAAACCTGATTCGGCGTTGCCTCATCAATCGTTTTTCTGAACTGGCTCTTTACGTTATAAATGACGTTCTTTTTAAATGTTTCCTTGTCAAACCCCTTATTTACACTGCTTATCATACTTCTACTCTTCCTCCTGCTCTGTTGCTTAATTCACTGCAATTTTTTCTACACCCAGAATACCGGTTTCCCCGTTGATGTTCCACTCCTTTGTATATCCACCCATTTCACCGGTGCGAATATCATCCGCCAATACCTCGCTGCGAATAGTATCTGCATATCTGGTTAAGATGTCTGCAATTTTATCATTATTCTGCTGATATATGCAGATATGATCCATAACCTCAAATCCAGCTTCCTTACGCATGGTCTGGATTTTGCTTACCAGCTCTCTGACAAAGCCTTCCTCCAGAAGCTCCGGAGTCAGTCTGGTATCAAGAGCAACGGTCACTACATTGTCGCTTTCTGATACATAGCCTTCTGTCTGTGCCATATCAATCAGAAGATCCTCTTCTGTCAGCACTACCAGCTCTGCACCGAAATCGAATTTCAAAGCGCCTTCTGCCTTTAAGGTATCCATTGCCGCATTGCCGTCGATCTCCGCTAAAGCCTTGCGGATATTGCCCAGCTGCTTTCCGTATTTGGGACCTACGGTCTTTAACTGAGGCTTAAAGCTGTAGGAAGTAAAGTTTCTTACATCCTCTACAAATTCCACAGACTTCACATTCAGCTCATCCTCAATAATCTCCACATAGAAATCAGACAGCTCGTGATCTGCTTTTACATACATTTTGCCGATAGGCTGACGGTTTTTGATATTTGCAGTATTTCTGGCGGCACGTCCCAGAACAACAACCTTCAGAACCTCATCCATATCTGCTTCCAGCTGCTTGTCAATGTGCATTTCATCTACAGACGGGAACTCGCACAGATGGATGCTTTCCGGAGCATTTTTGTCAATGCTGCGAACCAGGTTCTGGTAAATATCCTCTGTCATAAACGGAATCATGGGAGAAGCAACCTTTGCCACATTAACCAGAGCCGTGTACAGAGTCATATAAGCATTGATCTTGTCCTGCTCCATGCCCTTTGCCCAGAAACGTTCTCTGCTGCGTCTTACATACCAGTTGCTCATATCATCTACGAATTCCTGCAGCACTCTTGCAGCCTCCGGAATCCGGTAATTGTTCAGATTATCATCCACATCACGGATCATGGAATTCATCTTGGACAGCAGCCATTTATCCATAACAGGAAGCTTATCGTAATCCAGGGTATACTTGGTTGCATCAAAATTGTCAATGTTCGCATACAGTACAAAGAATGCATAGGTGTTCCACAGGGTTCCCATAAACTTTCTCTGTCCCTCCTGAACCGCCTTGCCATGGAAACGGTTGGGCAGCCAGGGAGCGCTGTTGATGTAAAAATACCAGCGGATAGCATCTGCTCCATAGGTTTCCAGAGCATCAAACGGATCTACGGCATTTCCTTTGGACTTACTCATCTTCTGTC
This sequence comes from Lachnoclostridium sp. Marseille-P6806, assembly GCF_964238185.1. Classification (NCBI taxonomy): domain Bacteria; kingdom Bacillati; phylum Bacillota; class Clostridia; order Lachnospirales; family Lachnospiraceae; genus Lachnoclostridium; species Lachnoclostridium sp. Marseille-P6806. The sequence continues at coordinate 180,530 of NZ_CAXSLG010000004.1, read as the reverse complement.
CGTTTTCATCCTGTACATGCCCCAGAACAATAACATTCCGATAAGGAGCCTTGTTAAAAATCAGGGTGGAAATCGCTAACAGAGAGTAGAACCAGCCTCTGGTCTGATCCACTGCCTCGGAAATAAAGTCTGCCGGGAACTGCTGCTCAAACAGCTCTTTGTTCTCAAAAGGATAGTGATGCTGTGCAAATGGCATTGCTCCAGAGTCAAACCAGCAGTCAATAACCTCCGGCACACGCTTCATCTGCTTTCCGCATTTCGGACAGCGAATGGTCACTGCATCAATAAATGGACGGTGCAGCTCAATATCCTCCGGACAGTTGTCGGACATGGATTTTAATTCCTCGATGCTTCCGATGGAATGCTGATGACCGCATTCACACTCCCAGATATTTAAAGGAGTTCCCCAGTAACGGTTCCGGCTGATACCCCAGTCCTGAACATTCTCCAGCCAGTCACCGAAACGGCCCTTGCCGATGCTCTCCGGAATCCAGTTGATGGTATTGTTGTTGCGGATCAGATCCTCCTTCACCGCTGTCATTTTAATGAACCAGGACTCCCGGGCATAGTAAATCAGCGGAGTATCGCAGCGCCAGCAGTGAGGATAGCTGTGCTCAAAATTGGGAGCTGCAAATAACAGGCCTCTCTCATCCAGATCCTTTAATACCATAGGATCTGCCTTCTTAACAAATACGCCAGGCCACAAAGTTTCCTTTGTCATCTCGCCCTTTGCATCAACCATCTGTACAAAGGGAAGATCGTATTTTCTTCCAACCTTGGAGTCGTCCTCACCAAAGGCAGGAGCAATATGAACCACACCGGTACCATCTGTCAGGGTAACATAGCCGTCACATACCACATAATGCGCCTTTTTATGCTGCTTTTCTGCAGCATCTGCAGCACACTGATACAAAGGCTCGTATTCCTTGTATTCCAGATCTGTTCCCTTGTAACGCTCCAGAACCTCGTAGGAATCCTCTCCCAGAACCGTATCACACAGAGCAGCAGCCAGGTAATAAACCTGTCCGTCCTCTTTCATCTTAACCTTTACATATTCCTCGTCCGGATTCACGCAGAGAGCTACGTTAGACGGCAGAGTCCACGGAGTTGTTGTCCAGGCCAGAATGCTGGCATCCTCACCCTTAACCCGGAAACGAACAATGGCAGAACGCTCTTTTACATCCTTATATCCCTGAGCAACTTCATGGGAAGACAGCGGGGTACCGCATCGAGGACAGTAAGGAACAATCTTAAATCCCTTGTAGAGCAGTCCCTTCTCCCAGATCTGCTTCAGAGCCCACCACTCGGACTCAATAAAGCTATTGTGATAAGTAACATAGGGATTGTCCATATCTGCCCAGAAACCAACGGTTCCGGAAAAATCCTCCCACATGCCCTTATACTTCCACACGCTCTCTTTACAGTGTCCGATAAACGGCTCCAGACCATACTGCTCAATCTGCTCCTTGCCGTCTAAGCCCAGCATTTTTTCCACTTCCAGCTCAACCGGAAGACCGTGGGTATCCCAGCCTGCTTTACGGGGAACCATATAACCCTTCATGGTGCGATAACGAGGAATCATGTCCTTGATAACCCGCGTCAGCACATGACCAATATGGGGCTTACCGTTTGCGGTAGGCGGCCCGTCATAGAACGTATAAGTCGGCCCCTCTTTTCTGGAGTCCATACTCTTCTGGAAAATATGATTATCATTCCAGAATTTTTCAATTTTCTTTTCACGCTCTACAAAGTTAAGATTTGTAGGTACTTTCTCGTACATGGCTTTCTTCATCCTCCATTCTTATTCTGCGTGAAGTCCAGTGGCAGCTGCAAATAACAGGAAATCCCACGGAAAGGATTATCCTATGAAAGAAAAAGGCCTTTTTCCTGCAACAGGAAAAAAGCCTTCAATGTCTCTATCTACCACCTATTACTGCATACAACTATATGAGTTCCCGATAACGGTGGAAATCCGGCACGGCCTACTGTCTGTTCAGCCTGCAACTCAGGAGTGATTTTCGACTGCCGATGTACTGGCTTCAGGCTCTCACCATCCCCGAATCGCTTTTGCTTTCCTCTCGGCGCTACTGTCTCCATCTGCGTTTTTTCTTTATGAATACTCCTTTTTATTATATTATTCCCCTTGGTTATTGTCAAGGTTTCCCGTGTTTGTTATTTTTTTATCAATTACATTGTCTTTTTTTGTCTTTGGTGGTATACTGCAAAAAAGCATTTTACCTGTATTTTACACCCACAAAATCGGATGTTTCTTCTATAGAAAGCGGACATCCGGGAGAAGGAGAACACCTATGAGTGAACGTAATCTTACTCTGCTGACAGATCTCTATGAGCTGACTATGATGCAGGGATATTTTAAGGAAAAGGATGCCAATGAAACCGTCATTTTCGATGCATTTTACCGCAGCAACCCTGTAGGGAGCGGCTACTCTATCTGTGCCGGTCTGCAGCAGGTCATCGAATATATTGAAAATCTGCATTTTGAACAGGATGATATCGACTACCTTCGCAGCACAGGACTGTTTGAAGAGGATTTTCTGGAATATCTGAAAAATTTCCATTTTTCCGGCGATATTTATGCTATTCCGGAAGGCACAGTTGTATTTCCCCGTGAGCCCCTTGTCAAAGTCATTGCGCCGATTATGGAGGCTCAGCTGATTGAAACCGCCCTTCTTAATATTATCAACCACCAGTCTCTGATTGCCACCAAGGCAGCGCGGGTGGTATATGCAGCCAAGGGTGACGGGGTTATGGAATTCGGACTTCGCCGCGCCCAGGGACCTGACGCAGGCATTTACGGCGCCAGAGCCGCTATGATTGCCGGCTGCATCGGCACCTCCAATGTCCTCTGCGGAAAAATGTTCCATGTGCCTGTTAAGGGAACCCATGCCCACAGCTGGATTATGAGTTTTCCGGACGAGCTGACTGCATTCCGAACCTATGCAAAGCTCTATCCCACTGCCTGCATTCTTCTGGTAGACACCTATGACACCTTAAATTCCGGCGTTCCCCATGCCATTCAGGTATTTAAAGAAATGCGGGAAGCAGGAATTCCCCTGACCTTCTACGGAATCCGTCTGGACAGCGGCGACCTGGCCTATCTGTCCAAGCAGGCAAAGAAAATGCTGGATGAGGCAGGCTTTTCGGATGCTGTCATTTCAGCCTCCAATGATCTGGATGAAACCCTGATCAATTCCCTGAAAATGCAGGGAGCTGCTATTAACTCCTGGGGTGTCGGCACCAACCTGATTACCTCAAAGGACTGTCCGTCCTTCGGCGGTGTTTATAAACTGGCTGCTATTTTGGATAAGAATACCGGAAAATTCATTCCGAAAATCAAGCTTTCAGAAAATGCGGAAAAGATCACCAACCCTGGAAATAAAACCATCCGCCGGATTTACGATAAGGAAAACGGAAAGATCATTGCTGATCTCATCTGTCTGGTTGATGAAGTATACGATCCTGACCGCTCTCTGCTGCTGTTTGATCCCATTGAGACCTGGAAAAAGACTCACCTGGCGCCTGGCAGCTATACCATGAGAGAGCTGATGATTCCTGTCTTCCAAAACGGAAAACGTGTTTACGACTCTCCTGAGGTTATGGATATTCAAAAATACTGTAAACAGGAGATGTCTACCCTCTGGGAGGAATCTCTGCGCCTGGAATTCCCGCACCGGGTTCATGTGGATCTCTCAAATGAACTTTGGCATATGAAAAATCAGCTTCTTGACAGCTATCATTATAACCGTTAATCTTTTATTTTCTTATTACTGACAAAAAATATGGAATTTTATCATCAATCGCAGTGGATTCTTTTATTTTTCCTGTACAGTGCTGCCGGATGGCTGTGGGAATGCTTTTATGTTTTCGTCAGAACGCACAGAATGGTAAACAGGGGCTTTCTTCACGGCCCCTGGCTTCCCATTTATGGTGCAGGCGCTTTAACTGTTCTATTTGTAACTCTCCCTGTCAGAACCAATCCCGCTCTTGTATTTTTTATAGGAATGACAGGGGCAACTCTGCTGGAATATGGAACCGGCCTTGTTATGGAACGCCTTTTTCAGATGCGGTACTGGGATTACAGTAAGGAGTTTCTGAATGTAAATGGCTATATCTGCCTTCCTGCCTCGCTCGCATGGGGAATTTTTTCCACGGCTCTGATATATGTATTTCATCCCCCATTAGAGCGATTTGTTCTGTTGCTTCCACTTCCGGCATCCGATGGAATCAGTCTGGGGCTTTCCGTTTTGTTTACCGTTGATGTCACCCGCTCCGTTCAGACTGCTCTGGATCTGCGCGCTGTCATGGAAAATCTGACTTCCAGCAATCAACGAATTGCCGGTATTCAGGAGCATTTGAAACTGCTTACTGAGCAGCTTGGCGAAAGGCAGGAACTTCTTCGCCAGCGTCTTGCACAGCTGGAGCATTCAGCCCTACTGAGCCGGGAACTGCATCCGGAAGCCTTAGAACTGCTTCACAATAAAAAATCACAGCTTCTCTCCTCTCTTTCAGAGAAAACCTCAACTGTTCTGGAATTTGTCCATCAGGAGCTGTCACAGGTATCTGTTGCTTCAGACAGAAGCCGATTAGAGCATGTAAAAGATCATTTGTTAAGTATTCAGAAAACTATTCACTTTCTGGAAATCGATCTCGCCTCCCGGCGAAATCGGGAATGGGAACGTATTTTCCGGCTTTTGGATCGAAATCCCTCCGCGGCCTCTATCAGACACCGGGAAGCCCTTGAGGAACTGCTTTCTGTTCGAAGAAGCAAAAAAACTGATAAGAAGAAATAGGTCACTGCACTGCAGCGGCCTTTTTGTTCATTTCTTATTCACAAAACCGTTACAAACATTCCACAGTTTTGCTAAACTTCTTTCATATTTTTTCACTATACTTTATATCATCAGATAACGCATTGCTGCATTGCTGATTACAGTTAGATAATTTTTTTCATAATCGCCGGCGGTTTTGGATGCCGCCGGCTCCTCCCTTTTTACCATCTTTCCTATATTTTCTACTTTTTTACCTTGATTTTCCAAAAATTAGTCAAAACAGAGAAAAACCATCTGGTTTTTTATAAAAGTTTTTTCACAAAAAGACTGTCGATTTTTCCTCTTTTATGTTACAATTTATACATGAGTTTTAAATATTAATAGGGGGGATTTTTTATTATGGCAAAAGAAATGATTGCTATGCTTCTTGCCGGCGGACAGGGTTCCCGATTATATGCTCTGACCCAGAAGCTTGCAAAACCTGCAGTTCCTTTTGGCGGTAAATACCGCATTATTGACTTTCCACTTTCAAACTGTGTGAATTCCGGCATTGATACAGTAGGTATTCTGACCCAGTATCAGCCGCTCGTATTAAACGAATATATTGGAAATGGACAGCCCTGGGATCTGGATCGTCTTTACGGCGGTGTACATGTACTCCCGCCATATCAGAAGGCTTCCGGCTCTGACTGGTACAAAGGCACTGCAAATGCGATTTATCAGAACATTTCTTTCATTGAACGGTACAATCCGGAGTATGTTATTATTCTTTCCGGCGACCAGATCTGCAAGCAGGACTACAGTGATTTTCTCCGCTTCCACAAAGAGAAAAATGCAGAGTTCTCTGTTGCTGTTATGGAGGTTCCGTGGGAAGAGGCATCCCGCTTCGGCCTGATGGTTGCTGACGAGAACGACAAGATTACTGAATTCCAGGAAAAGCCCAAGAATCCAAAATCCAATCTGGCATCTATGGGTATCTATATTTTCAACTGGGATATTCTGAGAAAGTACCTGATTGAGGATGAGGCTGATCCGAATTCTGAAAATGATTTCGGCAACAACATCATTCCCAATCTGTTAAAGGACGGGCGGAATATGTATGCCTACCACTTTGATGGCTACTGGAAGGATGTAGGAACCATCCCCTCCCTCTGGGAAGCCAATATGGAAGTACTGGATCCGGAACACAGCGGTATCAACCTGTTTGATACTGACTGGAAGATTTACAGCCGCAACAGCGGTATGACCGGACATAAGATCAGTGCTGACGCTGTAGTAGAGAATTCCTTAATCACAGATGGCTGCCGTATTGACGGAGATGTCAAGCACTCCATTCTTTCCTCCGGCGTCAGAGTAGAGGCAGGAGCTGTGGTAGAAGACGCTGTGATTATGAGCGGAACCACCATTAAGGCAGGCGCTGTTGTAAAGCACTGCATCATTGCTGAAAACGTTGTGATTGGTGAAAATGCCGTTGTAGGTGCTATGCCTGCAGATGGTGAAAAGGGTGTTGCCACAGTTGGCTCCGGCGTTGAAATCGGCGCAGGCGCTAAAATCGGCCCCAATGCAATGATCAATAATAATGTAAAAGGCGGTGAAGAACAATGGTAAATTCCAATGCAAATGCCCTGGGCATCCTTTTTCCAAACAGTTATGACTCTCTCGTACCCGAGCTGGTAGGAGAACGCCTGATGGCTTCCATTCCTTTTGCCAGCCGTTACCGCCTGGTAGATTTTATTCTCTCCAGTATGGTAAACTGCGGAATCGACAATGTTTCTGTGATTGTCCGCAAAAATTATCACTCTCTTATGGACCACCTTGGTTCTGGACGTGAGTGGGATCTGACTCGGAAAAACGGCGGTCTGAACATGGTTCCGCCTTATGCAGAGAAAACCGTTTCTGTTTACAATGGCCGTATCGAGGCTCTTGCAAGCATTCTGGATTTTTTAAAGGAGCAGAAAGAAAAATATGTAATCATGGCTGACACCAATCTGGCTGTCAACTTTGATTTCAATGCTATGATCGAAGCTCATATGGAAAGCGGCGCTGATGTAACCGTTGCCTATACAGAGCAGCCTCTTCCCGACAGTATCCTGGATGCTCCTCACACCAGTAAAGATATGTACTATACCCTGTCTCTGGATGAGGGACGTGTATCTGAGATCCAGATCAACTCCAAGGAAATCGGCGTTCAGAATCTTTCCATGAACATTTATATTATTGAACGTCAGCGTCTGATTGAGCTGGTCAGCAAGGCTTATGTTCTGGGGCAGATTTATTTTGAGCGGGACGTTCTGGCTCCCAACTTAAAAACCCTGAATGTTCAGGCCTTCCGTTTTGACGGCTATGTAGCCCGCATCTCTGATATGAAGAGCTACTTCGAAGAGAACATGAAGATGTTGGATAACGAGAATGTGGATGCTCTGTTCTACAGCGGAGATCCTATCTACACCAAGATCCGCGATGACAACCCCACCCGCTATATCAATGGCTCCAGAGCCAAGAATATTATGGCTGCTGACGGCTGCGTGATTGAAGGCGATGTGGAAAACAGCATTCTTTTCCGTGGTGTTAAGATTGCCAAGGGCGCCAAGGTTCGTAACTGTGTTCTGATGCAGGGAACCTCTGTAGAAGCAGGCGCAAGTCTGGAATACGTTATTACAGACAAGAACGTTACCATTACCGAATATAAAGAATTAAAGGGCAATGACGCATTCCCGGTTTATGTTGCCAAATACCAGAAAGTTTAAATCATCTCTTCTGTTATATCCAAAGAGCCGCCCGATCATCTTTTCTTGATGATCGGGCGGCTCTTTCATGTTTTTATGCAGCCGTTCGGCTATGCCTCTTCGCATAGCCGAACGGTTACATTTTTATTGCTGTTTCATTTCTGTTTACGGAATCCATACACCATCCGGTCCTACCTTGTACCCATCAGGTGTTGTGGTATCTATCAGCATCCGTCCTCTTGTTCCGTCGGATACATTATGGAAATAGTACCACTTTCCATTAATCTGATGCCATCCGGTATACATATGACCGCGGGTGCCGTCACTTTCTGCATGGAGATAATACCACTGTCCATCCAGAGAAATCCAGCCAACTGCCATAGAGCCGTCTGCATTGAAATAATACCAGTTATTGGTGCCATTCCAGTTTATGTACTGCCAGCAGGAAGCCGGTGTCACGCCGCCGGAGGTCTTAAAGGTCCACTGACCATCCTCTCTTACGCTCCAGGTTCCGGTTACTGCTCCGCTGTTTCCAGTTGCCGGTGCTGCACTTCCGCCGCTGCTTGCATTGCTGCTGTTGGGACGGCTGGGCCTGTGCGGTTTTTCGCTTTCCTCGTAACTGAGTCCATAATTCAGCTCATAATAATTATTTTCGCTGTCGCGATATGCATAAGCCTTTCCGTTTCTGTCCTTCATTTCTTCAGGCATGTACTGATCCTTCAGATAGCCAGGAACATCGTTCGGGGAAATACATACGCCGTCTGCATTCACTGCAATGACCTCATCATTCTTCGGAAGAGTAATTGGCATTTTACCAGTCGGATTGTAATCACCTACAATGACATCCATCGTAGCATCTGCATAAGTATCAAAGCCAGCCAGCAGAGCATCTGCATAAGGCTCTACATTTCCTAACATCCATGCCAGGGTAAAGTTTACATTGGAGATTACCTTACCGCCATTGTTATGAACGGCATCTGCAATTTCTTTAATCTTTCCTGCATTCTGCAGAGTGGTTTCTGCATGAGTGGATGCTGCCGGACGTCCCAGCTCATCTACGTCATGAACAATCTTTCCATCGCAGATATCCAGTTCCAGATATCCTGCTGTTGCAGAGAAGTAATTGCCGGATTTCGGATTCACAAACAGGATTGCATAATCAGCCTGATTGTAATCCTCAGTTACCTGAATGCCATATTTTTCTGTCAGATTCTTTCTCAGGGCTTCCGTCTGAGCCGGATTCTCTTTCTGAGAGAAATACTCTACATATACGGTCTTTCCTTCCAGCTTGTCCTCTGTTAACGGCAGAACCTGATCCTTGTTCTTTAACAGAACAACAGATTTCTGATGTGCCTCATAAGCCTCATCCCAGTTCTCCGGATTGTCAACAACTTCCTTTGCATGATCCGGATTCCGGTATGGATTTTCAAACAGTCCAAGCTCAAACATCTCCTTCAGAAGACGTTCATTTGCTCGATCCAGATCCTCGTTGCTTACTGTTACTTCTTCTCTTGTAAATCCGTAAGCAATTTCATGGGTATCATAATAATCACTCTTGCTTCCGTCCTCAGAACGCTCGTATGCTTCCTTCATGGACCATACGTCATTGGTATCACCGATAATGTCTGTTCCTGCATTCACTGCATAACCGCATTTCTCCGGTACATCCAGTTCTTCAACGCCCCAGTCCATATTTCCGATAATACCGCTGTCGCTGTTTACATATCCATCATGTCCCATCTGATCACGCAGTAAGCCCTGGATAAATTCTTTGTTGAATGCAAATCCAACCTGCTGCATGTTCAGCTCATTGCCGTTATTATCATACTGAGGCTCGCTCTTTTCCGGAGCCGGTTTTGCGTAGTACGGCATAATTGAGGATACATTGTTGTCTACTGCTGCCTTAAATCCAGGCAGGTGATATCTCTGAAGGCTGTCTTCTGTCTGATATACATTCCACTGCCCCTGCTTATAGTGAGGATCAAATCCGTTTTCTCTTGCTCCGCCGCCCGGGAAATGCTTAATCGTCAGGGCAATACCATCTGTCTGTACGCCTTCACTGCTTCCCTGGAAGCCAACTACCAGACGCTCTGCTGCATCGGCAATAAACTCCGGATCCTCTCCAAAGGTACCATAGGTTCTCTGCCATCTGGGATCGGTCATGGTATCTACCATATACATATATCCCTTTTTCAGTCCGCTGGCATCCCACTCACTTCTTGCAATTTCTGCAAATCTGGAAATCAGAGATGCATCTCCTCCTGCTGCAATATCTCCCTTGGCTGCTGCTGCCAGACCCATCGTTCCAGGCCAGGTAGAAAATACGCCAGATGCGTCATTCATACCAAAGGTCATATCGCCGTTTTCGTTTCTGGAATTGGAAGTTACCAATACTGGAATACCCAGGGAGGTTCCCTCTGCCACATAGTTCATCTGGTTGATCCAGTCTGCCATATCCTCCGGTTCCGGATTCTGGCGCAGGATAAAGTGGCGCAGTCCCAGCTTTTCAATGGTATCAATAGTTCCCAGCGTTGAAGTTGTTCCAAAGATACTGGTATCATTGATCTTTTCTGTCTCATCCAGAAGTCCTGTCTTATCCTTTACAGAAGAATTGATTCCCATGCCTCTGGAATTGTTAAACATCATACCAATCTTGTCATCTACGGTCATCTGGCTGACCAGATCTGCGGCTCTTGTTTCTGCATCTTCCCGCCAGTCCTCGTAGACATCCAGCTTGCCGTTTCCATTGGAATCCTTAAAGTACTTTCCGTCTACCTCCAGAATGTTCTTGGCAGCAGCACCGATGACCGGTTCTCCGGTTCCGTTTGCTTTTTCCTGATAGGTACTGGACCAAACGCCGTATGAAGACGGATCTACCTTTTCACCATGCATTGCCAATTCCTTTCCGCCTTCTGCATCAGCATACGCTGTTACCTGATAGTTTTCGTATGCTCCAAAATACTTCTGGTAGGTAAATACAAGATTCTTATCATCGCTGTCAAGACCCAGTTCAATTTCTGTTCCCTGCTGGCCAAGAAGTCCATTTTCACTTCCGATAGAAGCTGCTGCCTGACTGATGATATCCCATACCAGGCCAAACTCATCCTTCTTGTCCTTTGCATTAATGGCTTTTCTCCACTCTCCGCCGCGTTTCTCAGCAGCCTCCAGGGAAGCAGCAATACCTACATATGCCTTGCCTTCCTTCATAAGAGCCTGTACATTCTGCTCTCCGTCTTTTTCCAGAATCAGATCCAGAACAACCTTTCCATTAAAGTTTTCCGGAACTGCAACTCTCACATAGTTCTTGTAAGGAGTCAGGGAATGACGTGTCCGGACAACCGTATTTTCTGTCATACGGGTATAAACATTGGCTTCACCATTTGCCAGATATTCTGTCTCGGTATATTTTACATCACCAGCCTTGCCTTCCTTCTGGTTCACAGTCTCCAGCTTGATCTCCCGTTCCATAGAAGCCTCAATCGCCTCAGAATCACGTCCTGTCTCACCAAAGAACGGCTCGTTTTCTGCAAGAGCTATCATCTTTTCTCTGTCAGATTCCAGAATCCATCCGTTCTCGATCATATTATCAAGAGCTTCCGCATACTGATCCAGGTAAGTATCTCTGTCACCGTAAAGGCTTTCTACCTGATCCTGAGCCAGATAAATCATAGAACCGCTCTTATCACTGAAAGCGCCGTTGGCACCGCCGTAATAGGAAGCAACTGGTACGGAAATCTGCGGAGAAATGATTCCGGATGTCATATTTCCAAACTCATCTCTCTCCGGCGCAAATGCCATTCCATTCATAGAGCCTGCTACCTCATCCTTATACGGACCACACGGAGCCGACTCTCCATTCTGGGCCCAGTTATCCAGATTTTCCAGAGCTGCATTGATAAATACAGTAATATTGAAATCTGTTACTGTATGATCTCCCTTAAAGTCTACATATTCTCTGGTATCCCGTCCTGTCTGCATCTGCAGCTCATCTGTCGGATCTGCCGGGAAAATAATATCTGAGTGTGGGCCACCTGCCACTACATAATGACGGTACATGTTATCCGGGTCATCGCTGTCATGACGAACCGGACCAGGATTGTAGTCATTTTCTCCCACCATCAGGATAAACGGAACGTCTGTAGCCTTAACCGGCATAAACATTCTCGTCTTTGAACTCTGCTTCTTTGCAATAGAGGTATCCATCATACCGCCTACAAAGTTCAGATACCCATCAAAAATGTGATCTGCACTTCCTACGCAGTCCTTATAATCCTCGTAGGTTTCCAAATCCGCTGCGTCCTCTGCTACAAAGTTTGCCAGACCAAAGTTATTGGCAAAGGTATTGACATACCAACCGGACTGAGAGGAGCCAAACAGGTAGGAATTTACATCGCCGCTGTAATCCTCACCGTAGAGAATCGGGCTGTTTTCCTGTTTCAGCAAAGTACCTACCTGACCTAAAATATCCCAGAAAATACCATTGTCATCTCCCCATTTCAGGGCTGCATATCGATCCTGGTTAAAGGTCTTCAGAGACTTTACTGTAACATCCTTAGAAGTAACGCCTACATACACGGCGCCCTTTTCCATGATGTAATCATAGCTCTGACGCCACAGGCTGGCAATATCTGTCTTGCTGCTGGCATTGAGAATATCTACAAATACCACACCGCTGAAATCTGCCGCATCCTTCGGCTTAAATACTATAATTCGATCAACGTATTCCTCCTGTGCGTTGCTGGAGGTTGCCTTCGCTGCATTGCTGGCAGTTGCCAGCTTGCCATCTTTGATGTCATAAATATTTGCACTGCCCTTCAGGAAATATTCATGCTCCTCATAGGTATCAGAAAAGCCATAATCTTCTCTGGTACGTCCTGCCTGCTGGCTCAGATACGGGAAATTCTTCTCGTCCTGAGGAACACTAAGCTCGTCCGGTGTGTTTCCTTCCAGCACTTTGCCTTCTGAATCTACAAATTCAACCTTACTGTTAAAGGACTCCATGGCAGTCAAAACTGCGTTTGACCAGGTTGCATACTCTGCATCCGAATCAGTTGCAATCCTCTCCCTGTCCTCATCTTCCTCATCATGCCACAGGCCGCCATCTTCACTGGGAATATACCAGGAATACCGGTCGGAGCCCTCCGGCGGCGGACCTGCAAACGCCGGAAATACAGTTGTAGCGCTCATTGCCAAAACCAGTGCTGACGCAACCTTACGCCGCACCCTCCCCCTTGGCATTTTACATAGTTTCTGCTGTCTCAACTTCATGTCTTCTCCTTTCCCTGCAAAACAAAACTTTTGCAACAACTACAAAGGATATTATATCACCATCTTTTGGCAAAATAAACTATTTTTATCAAGATTTCCTTCATTTTATTAACCTTTTCTTGCGATTATCTTACGTGTATTTGAGTATTTTTTGTGTATTCTGCATAAAACCCTCTTTCTTTTCCTGTCTAAAATGCCATTGTTCTTCAGGTGCTTTGTACATTATTCTCTTTGCAGTAATTGTTTACCTTCTGAAAAATCATGAAGCGTTCCTCTTTCAAAATATTATGTTTTAAAAAAATATTAAAGCATTTATTACCGAAACCCTTATAAATCAAGGTTTTTTCAAAAAATGTGTCGCTAATTTGTCGCTAACGTACACAATTGAATTAAATTTAATTCAATTCATTTCAGCTTAATTTTTCAGCCCCTTGCCAGGTCGTGTGCTCATCCTTTGAAAATCCTTTCACCGTCTATTATCATGTATTATAATAGGCAAAATTATCGTCTATTTTTGTGTACTTTTACCATTTACCAATCGTCTATTATCGTGTATAATTAAGACATAACAAAGAGATGAATAAAAAGGAGGTTTCGAGGTGGCTAACTACGGAGACAATGGTTATATCAATTTCTCCAGGCTCTGGGAGCTGATGGAAAGGAAAAACGTCAACAAGCAGTGGCTCCGTGACAACGGTATCCACTCAAATACGGTAGCAAAGCTCACGAAGAACGGAAATGTTACCTGTGAAGTAATCTGCAATCTGTGCCGGCTGCTTGAATGCCAGCCGGGAGACATTATGGAGTATAAGGGTTAAATAAGAAGAAACGGAGAATTACAATGAAGAAATTTTTACATTATGGGAAAGAAATCACAGTTCAGTGGGGCGAAGAATCCTTCGTGTACACTTTAAAACGCAAAGGTGTGAACTTCGTGGAACTGCCTATCATCGTTCCGGAAATCAAAGGTTCCTATGTAGTTAAATATGAATTTGATAGAAAAGAAAAATATGCATACATTGTTCCTGGAACCGAAATGGAAATAATCTATACCATGGAACAAATTCCGGACGATTGTGATTTCTACAAAATTGCAATTGATGAAACCAGACAAAGCAAAGGAGAAGATCCGATGCAGATGAAAACCAGGGCGGCAATGATGACTGAAATTGCAATCCGGAACGTAGACAGTAGACAGGATCCATTTGCAGATTTCGAAGAGGATCACAAAGAAGACTACAATGCAGTATACAATGAATTGATCCGTATCGGCTGCCCCATCTGGGAAATCGAGGAAATGGACCATCACGACATCGATGAAAACTGGATTCAGAAAGTGAAAAATTCTCAGAAATAAATTTATCGGCCCGGATTCTTCAGGGCCATGAAACCGGGAGGGAAAGTAATGAAATACTACGGAACGTATGCTTGTGGTCACGAAGGCGTTGTTGAGATTTATGGGCCGAGTAAGGACAGGGAGTGGAAAAAGGAAAATGAATTTTCTCGCCCGTGCCCGGAATGCAGAGAACGGGCCAGACAGCAAGAAAGAGACATCGCAAACAAAAAGGCAGCGGAAGCAGCTACAGAGATGGGCCTTCCAAAATTGACCGGAACAGAAAAACAAGTAGCATGGGCTACGACCATCAGAAATAACTTAATTAATTCAGTGAATGAAGCATTGCAGAAGAACCCTGACAGAAAAATCACTGTGGCAGAATCTAAAATTATTGACATCAATGATTGGGGACAGGCTTTTGATGCGCTTGTGGCTGAAAAAACAACAGCTAAATTCTGGATTGATAATCGCGAAGAAAGGGGCCTCGGAAAACAAATCATCGAAAAATGCAAAGATATGTTTTTTGGTGTCCCAAAAGAAGTACAGGAAGAAATAGAGGAAACTGTTGTTGTTGCTCCAGAAGATCCTAAAAAGACTGGAGTTGTAAAAATCGAAATCAAAAACGATTATGTTAAAATCTTTTACCCAAAAGATTCTGATTTCCGCGAAATTGTAAAAGAAAAGGAATATTCTTGGTCTGGCACTGCTTGGGAATTCAAAAAAACCTCTACCAGCGGAGAATTGATAGATAGAGCTGCAGAGATTGGGAATGCATTGCTCGCAAACGGATTCACAGTCCAGTTTCCTGACGAGGAGACCAAGAATCTCGCCATCAGCGGGACTTTCGAGCCTAAATATGATAATTGGATTCTTTTAAACAAGTCCGCAGGAAAGCTTTCAATTGTTTGGAAGGGATACAATGACTTCCTTTTCCAGAAATCAAAATTACTCCCTGGAGCCAAATGGAATAACGGATCTGTATTGGTTTCAGCGGAATTTTACCGAGAAGTTGAAGAGTTTGCGCAGCTCATGGGTTTTAGATTTTCCCAGTCAGCCATTGAAGCTATCGAGAAATATAAAGCAACAGAAGAATGTTATGAACGAAAAAAAGTTCAGGAAGTAACTTCCGAATCCATTGATTATGAAGAAAAACTTAGAACTGTCCTCGAAAAAGAGGGGGTAATTGAAGATCTTGTCGATGATTAAGTTGAGCAACCAGCTTCTTCCGCATCAGATGGAAGCTGTTGAAAAGTTAATAAAATTGAAAGTCGGTGCTCTGTTTATGGAGCAGGGCACTGGAAAAAGCATTACAACATTTGAAATAGCCCGAAGAAGATACCTTGCTGGAAAAATAGATTCAGTAATATGGTTATGTCCGTGTTCTGCAAAGGGGAATATAAAACGGGAAATCATAAAGCACTGCCCCAAAGAAATGCACCATCTTTTTATAATCTGCGGAATCGAAACCCTTAGTACAAGTATGCGCGCACTCTCTTTTCTCTCGCTATATGCAGAAAATCATAAATGTATGATGGTAGTGGATGAGGGTTTGCTGGTAAAAAATCCTAAAGCATACCGGACGCAGCACATAACCGACCTGGCAGGTAAATGCCCGTATCGCATAATTTTGAACGGTACTCCAGTATCACGTAATGAAGCTGACCTTTTTTCTCAATTTTATTTGCTAGACTGGAGAATTTTGGGATACCGGAGTTATTGGAGTTTTGCTGCCAATCACATAGAACTGGATGAGTATGGGAAAATTCACAAGATTTTGAATGCCGATTTCCTCGCCAAAAAAATTTCTCCATATGTATTCCAAGTAAGAAAAAACGATTGCACTTCTCTCCCACCCAAAAATTATCAAACCGAATTCTTTAGATTAACAAAGGAGCAGGAAGAAATATATGACGCAGCCGCAGATATACTGATGATGCAGCTCGACGAATGGAAGCCCGAAACAGTGTATCGATTGTTTTCTGGTCTCCAAGCTATTATATCAGGCAAAAAGTTGGATTTTAAAAGAAACGGCGCACAATTTGAAGCAGTTGAATTTTTTAATAACCCGCTGGACAATCCCAGGATTCAACTACTGCTGGATATTGTTCCTAAAAACGAGAAATGTATTATATTCTGCCGGTATCAATCTGAAGTAGATCAGATATGCAGAATTCTTCCAGGCTGTGTCCGTTTTGATGGACAGATTTCCATCAAACAGCGAGATCATGCATTGAAAGAATTTTCCGGCGATAAACCTTATCTTGTAGCTAATCGCGGGTGCGCCGGATACTCGCTCAACCTCCAGTTTTGCCGTAACATTATCAATTATTCTAATGACTGGGATTTAGGGACCAGGCTCCAAAGTGAGGATCGTGTTCATCGAATTGGGCAAAGCAAAAATGTGAATATTACAGATATATGCGCATATGAAACTTTGGATGAGCGGATTTTATCATGTTTGAATCGGAAAGAAGGGCTGCTTGATTCTCTGAAAAGCGAAATTTCAAATACTGAAATGCTCAAAAAAGAAGTTAAAAAGTTTATTTACGGAAGCAGGTATGAGCATGAAATTTTTGACTGTTCTGAATTGGAGGTTGTTACATAAATGCAAAAAATGTATATAAACGAAGATGTATACACCGCATTCTGTAAGCGAATGGATTACATTTTTAGTGAGTTCGACAATATCTATGTCAGCTTCTCCGGCGGGAAGGACTCTGGTACTCTCCTGCAGCTGGTGTTCAAATATATGGAAGACAACGGAATCAACAAAAGAATCGGTATTTTCCATCAGGATTTCGAAGCGCAGTACAAAAAGACAACAGAATTTGTGGAACGCATCTTCCAGAGCCATGAAGATAGAGCTGATTTGTACTGGTCATGTATCCCAATGCAAGTCAGAACCGCATTAAGCAACTATGAAATGTATTGGTATACATGGGATCCTGATAAAAAAGATGCTTGGGTTCGGAAAATGCCAGATCATCCGTATGTATATACCTTGGAAAATAATGATTTTGATTTTTACGAATATAAAATGATGGAAGAATCGTTTTATAAGCGGTTTAGCAAATACTACCATCAAAAGCATGGTGGAGGGAAAACCTGTGCGCTTGTAGGCATCCGCTGCGACGAATCTCTGCATAGATACTCAGCCATCGTAAATAAACGCTACGGATATAATAACACGCCATGGATTACGAAGCAGTATAAGGACATCTACTCCGCAGCACCTATTTATGACTGGAGGGTTGAGGATGTCTGGACTGCCGTTGGAAAGTTTGGTTTCGACTATAACAGGCTGTATGATTTGTACTACAAAGCTGGTCTCACACTTGACCAGATGCGAGTTGCATCCCCGTTTTTAGACCAGGCAAAAGAGTCCCTGGAATTATACCGAAGAATCGAACCGGAAACGTGGATAAAGCTTCTTGGACGGGTACGGGGCGCGAATTTTGGAGCCATATACGCCAAAACAAAAGCAATGGGATACAAAAACATTACTCTCCCAGAGGGCATGACCTGGAAAGAGTACACATTCTTTCTCTTGGATACTCTTCCTGAAAATGTAAGGAACCAGTACCTTAAAAAGTTTCGCTTTTCAGAGGAGTTCTGGAAAACAAAAGGAGGAGGTCTTTCCGCCGAAACTATTAAGGAGATGAAAGAAAAAGGATATGCAGTGCATACCAATGGCTTATCATCCTACACACTTACCGAAAAGCAAAAAGTGGTATTTGATCAGGAAATCCCCGATAATATGGATGATGTCAAAAGCGCAATGCCCCTTGAACTACCGTCTTGGAAGAGATGCTGCTATTGCATCCTAAAAAATGACCATATGTGCAAAAACATGGGGTTTGGTCCAGTAAAAGAAGAACAAGCCCGAATAAATGCCCTAAAAGATAAGTACAAATCAATTATAAAGGGAGGAAAGAAAGATGTATAAAAGCCCTGTTTATGACGTAATTCCAGTACCGATTGAAAAAATCGACCCAAATGAGTACAATCCAAACAGT
Source organism: Lachnoclostridium sp. Marseille-P6806 (assembly GCF_964238185.1). Taxonomy (NCBI): domain Bacteria; kingdom Bacillati; phylum Bacillota; class Clostridia; order Lachnospirales; family Lachnospiraceae; genus Lachnoclostridium; species Lachnoclostridium sp. Marseille-P6806. The sequence continues at coordinate 162,394 of NZ_CAXSLG010000004.1, read as the reverse complement.
GTAGCGCCACCAGAAATGAAATTGCTGTATGACAGCATAAAAGAAGATGGTTACACGATGCCCATTGTATGTTATTATAATAGTGAAAACGACCGGTATGAAATCGTTGATGGATTCCATCGTTATCGGATTATGCTTGATCATAAAGACATCTATGAACGAGAAGGAGGCTGCGTCCCTGTTTCGGTGATTAACAAAAGCATTGACAACCGTATGGCCAGCACTATCCGTCATAACAGGGCGAGAGGAACCCACGACGTTGATTTGATGAGTAACATTGTGTGCGAGTTACATAATATCGGACGTTCAGATGCGTGGATTGCCAAGCACCTTGGTATGGATGCCGACGAAATTTTGAGATTAAAGCAGATAACTGGAATCGCAGAAATGTTTAAAGACAGCGAATTCTCACGAGCATGGGAACCTGCAGAGTAAAAGTATAGTTCAAACAAATACAGCCCGGATTTCCCGGGCTTTTGTTATGTTTTTGTCTCCTATTCGTCTATATAATCAGAGGGAGGTGAGAGAAATGAAGCGGGTATACCTGTGTCCGGAAATTGCGATCCGAAACAACTGGAACCGGCTGCATGGCCTACCAATGCGCAGACGAGCGCATCTGGACGCCAGGATTGCGTGGAACCAGAAACGATTTAGGGCAGCAAAATAGCTGCCTTTTATTTCGCCAGCCCCGGCCACCGCAGCGCCCCATCTGCATCCGGTGTCAATGTGACCGGATCAGTCAGCATCCGGCCTTCATCGTCCATGATGTACCACCTGCCGTCAATGGTCTGCTGTCCTTTTACCATGGCTCCATCAGCCCCCAGATAGTACCAATGGCCATTATACTGGTACCAAACATTACTAACCATCATACCAGCGCCATCGAACCAATACCACTTACCCTCATCCTCATACCAGTCATTGACGACACAATGGTCGTTATCCAGGTAAAACCGCCAGCCACCATCTTCCTGTTGCCAGCCGGATTTTGACCGCATAGCGCTTGCAACGTCATCCTTAAACTGCTCCCAGGCATCAGGATGATCTACGAACCACTTGGGACAAATTTTCCCAGTCACATCATAGTGCCGGATTAATCCGCCATGCTGCGGATCCAGTTCCCAACGCCTGCAAATATCGGCGCACAGCTCCACATAGGATTGATAGGTGGCATCTGTAAAACGACCGCTCTCATCTGGATGACAAGCCTCTATGCTAATCGTATAGCTATTTGCCTGATTTGTACACCAGCTGATTTCCTCCTCTGGAATCATCTGGATAATCTCGCCTTTCAGCCCGATAATATAGTGAGCACTGGCCTTGGTTGTGTGAGTATCCTTCAGATTTTCAAAATAATTTCTGTTTGCCTGAGCTGACGTTCCGGGATTTCCAATATAATGACAGGCCACAGCCGTAGTTTTGCTGCGACGATTTCCCGGCCTGCTGTAATTGCTTATTGTCAAATATTGTTTATTAATTTCCATAGCTTCCTCCAAAATAAAAAAGCCCCAGATTCCTCCAGGGCCGTTGCGACGTCGCAAAAATTACTACTCATAAATGATATCCAGTCCATAGGCCACAGCTGCGTCATGCTCAATCCGGCATCCTCTGGCATTCTCCCAGCCCTTGCAGAAATATGCAGCATGGCATAGGGACATATTCTCCAGAGACTTAGCCAGGAAGCAAAGTGGAATCTGTACCACACCTCTCTCCTCCATACTCTCATTGCTGTACCATTCATCTGTAAAGAGGGTATTTACAATCTCATAGCCTTTTTCTTTCAGAACGGCGATTGCTTTTTCTCTGGTTGCTCTAATCTCTTCATCAGTTTTTCCAGCCATGGGCTGTGATAACATTGCTTTCATAGTTCAATTCCTTTCTTATCAAAAATTACCCGGCATCACCCGGCCGGGCGCGGGAGATGTTGGATCACCTCCTTACCGGGCTGCTGCCTCCGGGATGCCTGCGATGGATGTCGCTACAGACAGAATGCCAGACAGTACAGTTGCACTGCCTACCATCTGCCAGTTAACATCCCCCATCGCAGCCGCTGTTCCAATTGTGGCCACAAACGTCTGTGCCATGGTTTTGACCGCTCTGATTCCTGCTGCCTTAATCCATGCCACAGTATCCACATCCGGACGAAAAACGCAATTTTTAAGCATATTCATTCCTCTCTTTCTGCCAGTTCTTCCGGCATTTCTAACAATGTATCTTTTAATTTTGTTGCTACGTCATTACCGCCCAACGTGTGGTATGCATCATACATCCGCTTTACATTCTCTTTTCCGTATATCGGGCAGTATTGCTTGTCCTGATAGTGGTTGTAGGCCTGTATAATGCGGTCGCGAAGAAGCGCCTGCATTCCCTCGTGCAGGGCTGTATTTCGCTCTGCTTCGGCTTTTTGTCTTTTGGTAAGCTGACGATAGCCCCAACCCAAAAGGGCGGATATGGCTAAAAATAGCCACTCCACCCAGTGTAAAAAAATGTACTGTACAATGTCTGTCAGCATTACAGTACCTCCTGTCAATTTTTAATCATTAATCATGGTCACAATCCTTATGTCCCGGACCGCCTTCTTTATGTCCAGACTGGACAATATGGGGCTTTCCGGGAGTTGCAGGCTTGGTGTACTCATGACCCTCTCCAGTGCTTAATACCTGGTTTTTCAGCGGCTCGCTGTCTTTTCCAACTGCGGGGCCTGCGTTTACGTGTGGGGTAATAGATTTGTGTTTGATACTCATGGTTTGTCCTTTCTGCCGCGTAACGGTGCGGCGCCGGTGCATATTTAATAATGTAGTTACTCTAAGCGGATACGAATGATCTGCGCGTTCGATGCTACATATAATCCCAGCCGAATATACTGGCTGCCTTGCAGCGACGATATGTCAAATACCAGTGATTTACCGCTGACGGATGTGGGCACCGACTTAATTGTAGTTGGCTTGACCGATGAACCCACACATAAACGCTGCCTATCTATATAACTTGTTGTAAACACACCGCTTCGCGCATCCTCAACTATCAACTTACTGTAAGCAGATAAATTTACAGGATTTGTGAAATGCAAATAATAAGTATAAAGTGTTGGGAAGGCAATACAGTCCGATCGAAACTCCATGTTGGAATTTTCTAAATTCATGGGGTTGTTATAGATTCCGCGATAGTACAGGTCGTTTGCATTGGCTACGTATCCCTCAAATGTACCCACCACCCCGCACAGTGTTACTCCTTTTTTTACCTTGTCGGCGGTGATGCCAAGAGCTTTTGCCACCTCAGCAAGTGTCTGGTATACCCAGCTGTTACCTGTTCCATCTGGGAGGTAATACCCTTCTGGAATGTAAAAATATAACCCCTGAGAATTCACACCATTACTCAGTGCTTTTGTAGCTGCATTTTTTTGGTTTGGAATGGGCTCAATAATCACATTGCCAGTCATATATTGATTGGCTGTCCAAAGAGTATGTCTTGACAGTTTGGGTACTACTTTCTGCTCACCAAGTGTTGATATGTCCTGGTCAACATAACCATTTCCGTTGTGGTATCCCTCTGGAATCATCGCTTTTCCATTAATTCCCAGCCTGGATGTCCATGCTCCTCGTTGGGTCACTGTAGGGCCATAAACCTCCCCGGATCCATCATGATACCCTTCCGGGACAGTAACGCGGTCGTTCATCCCAACTGCAGCTCCCCAGTTTTCACGATCGACCATCGTTCCCTCTTCGATGTCTCCTTCGCTGTTCATAAACGTGTAAGGACTTTTTACGTATTCGGCGGAAGCTGTAATTTCATCCAGATTTCCACCACCACCTCCAGAAACAGGAAACAAAATATCACTCATGTACTACTCACCCCCACAAGTTTCATTTTAAAATCAGACGTTGGTTTCTTTTTGGGGCAATAAAAAATAGCCTGCCCGTTTTGCGCTATGCCAAATTTTACCATGGACGCCATTTTTTCCCAGGTATCAATGGATGATAATGGTGTGCTGGATGTAACTGCAGACATCACACGAATAATATCCGTTGATTTCAGCCCAGGGACGGATACTGTCTGACTATAAGGAGCCGAGGAACCTACCCAGCGAGACGCATATAGGGTAATTTCCACTACTCGGTTCGCTTTGGCTGCCGCAGTCTCAACCGATTTCATATTTTTATCAATCTTGTCCATGTTACTGTTAATCACACTGATATCAACAAGGTCTGTTGGATCTGGTTTTGCCAGATTGTAACTTCCGGTATATTTCACGTTTTCACCTCCCTGATAGATTGCCAGGTATACCCAGATGCTCTCTGCCATGTCATCTCTGTTACATCCTGCCATGTATTGTAGATATACTCATATATCGCTTCCAGATGAGCTGGCTTAACATCCTCAATAGCCGCTTTTAATCCCGCCATATTTTCCGGGATACCAAGCTGCCCCACGAAGCGGATATAAAATCTGCTGTTAGCATTATCCTCAATTACCTCCACCTCAGCACCAGAAAACTTTTCTGCTACATCCTTGATCATCTGCTTTGTTGTAGTTCCGGTTCCAGATAACTTTGCCAAAATCTGCTCCTGGCGGGAAGTATCACTTAGGGAACCGTCTGTCTTAATACCAAGGATTGTCTCCCATCTGGAAAGCAGTGTTGTAGCCAGCTGAGGAAAACACTGATTGACTGTGATTTTAAGCTCTGCATCCAGCTTATCCGTCTCCTCTGATAACACGCTCTGCAATGTGGCCATTGTTTCGTTGTCCTGGTAATAATCTGGCAGTAATTTAATCAGTTCCAACCATGCTCACCTCCGATAACGATACAGTCCCCTTAACCGGGATTTGCTTGGATCCAACTGTTACATTCCCGTTTTTGCCGTTAATCAGCAGCGTGTCAAAATCCTCCACACCAGGGATGTCCAGCAACAAATTTCCGATTTTTGCATAGCTTACACGGTAATTTTCAAAAATCATGTCCTTTAAAAACTCATCCAGCGCTGCCTCAAAGTCCTGCTTTATCTCTGACGCTGTACGGCTTTTATCTAACAGAATATTGGCTGTCACATTGATTGTAAGAGCCTGTGGCGATTGTACTGTTACCGTGGCCCCAATAGGGCGCACTGTATCGATATAGGACTGCACTTTTGGTACAATCCCGCTGGATATCGCTTTTTTATCATCCACAACTAGAACTGTCACGGTCCCGGGACCGCCATCAAGCGGCATTGCCTTGGCTGCCCCGGTCCCTGGCACCTCCAGAGCCCACTGGATGTAATGATTTGCATTTCCGGATGTAACCGGAAGCTGTGCCTTAACGTAAAACCGCTGCCTTAATGCTTCATCGCTCTCCGTGTCTGTTCCTGGCGTGATAATATCAGTCAGGTTTGCTGTAATCCCTACAATGCCATTTGTAATAGGCTGTAACTGGCCGGAATACTGGTTTCCTTTATCCCCTACTGTCGTACAGGTAGCATGATACACGTTTGTACTGTCCATCCGGTCAATCCGATACACCAGCTCATTTATCCCCCATAAACTCCCTATTGGGACTGATGCAGACGTCTCTACCTTGCGCATTGCTGTCGTTGCAGGTTTGCGGATAATGCCCCACCCTCCAACTGCTCTGTCCAGATATTCCCCAACAGCTGTATCTGGAAGAACCAAGTCAAGAAAATTCTCCAGTTGAAATCCCATCTGGGTAAGAAAATAAGCGCATGGAGCAATCGCATCAAAAATTACACTGCCCTCGCGCTTATCTACATCATTTTTAACTCTGTCGAGAAGAGCCTGCACCAGCTCTTCATACGTCATTTTTGTCATATCTTGCCCTCCGTTGTTACCCTGATATCTCCGTAAATACTGGATACATCAAAAGAGCAGTGACAGGAATCGCCGGAAAAAGAAAACTCAAAGCTATCTACTGACTGGATTCTATCATCGCGCATAAGCAACTCCTCCACCATCCGGCGAAGCTCTGCCCGGACATAAGAACGATCCTCTCCTATCAGCTGTTTCCATGCAATCCCGTACTGAAAACTATAGATTGGGTATTCATATTGCTCTGTCGATAGAGCTTTATAAATACTCTGCTTCAGAGCCTCCATACCGTCTACAAAGCCCGCAATCTGCGTATCTGACATTTTATACGTCCTGTCTGTGTAAGACTGTTCCTTGACCGTCAAATCAATCGTCAATGCCATCAGGGCACCTCCTTAATCTGGTAAGGCTTGCCAACAATCTCCAGGATATAATACTCTTGCCCGCCGTCATTGCGCAAAAGCCTTACTTTATCGCCTGGAGCCAGATTTTTTACCATATTGCCGGATATCATGGACATTGGGACTGGAAGCTGCCCAACCATTACGGCGGTTCCGGTATAGGTCCCAATCAGAACAGCGGAAGGTTTCCTGTTTTTCATGTAGTTATCAACTACAGTCTTTATCAGCTCAAAAAATTGAGTCATTACAATCTTATCCATCTGCCATCACCTCCACTGTCATTTTGTGAACCGGAAGAAAATCATGCGTTACCTTTTTTACAATCAGCCGCCTGTTTAATCCGATGTCCGCAATACTGCCATAGATGCTGTTTCCTGCGCGCACCCGGAGATCTCCCAGACATTCCAATTTCAATGTCTCCTGCTCGTGATTATAGAGTTTTAAAAGGTTATTTGCCCGTTCCTGCGCCTTGGCTGCGTTATCAATCCCGGATGGAGAGGATTCCAGGTATTGCAGTAGCCCGTACCGGTTCACGGCAGTCTGTTCAACGGACATTCCCACATCTATTTTTCCAGATGCCTCATCCTTCCAGACAACCTTGATTTTGTTGTAATACTCCTCATCAATGGATTTTTCCCAACTATATCCAGTGCACAGACTCTCATCTCCCAGCACCAAAGGGAGCTGCAGGTTGCGCATATTCCACAGGCACACTTTTCCATATTCATCCCGCAGGCAAAAATACTCCTGTGTGCCTATCAGGGTGTCTGATACCGCCTGCGTAACATGATCAATCCATGTCTTTTCATAGTCTGCAATGGTCGGCAAAACAAAACCTGAATCCTCTATGGTCCCAGGCGTAAGAGATAGAGCGGTGCACATATTTGATACAAGATTCTTAAGGGTGCCGCCCTCTAAAACAACAATATCTTTGTTTTTTGTGTACCGAAGCTGGTCGTAAGCCTTAACGGTAATTGTCCCTGTCTCGTCTCCAGATACCTTAAAAACAGAGCCAAAAAAGATGCCCTCTGACTGATTATTGTCCGTCAGTCTAATGACATCTCCGTTTTGTAAGGTAAGGCCATTTTTTAAGTAAGACACTTCCAAGCTGCTCGCCCCATCATTAAGGGATTCTGCCCATGATATGTCTTTACACATATCGGAGATATCGTAGATGCTCCCCTGGCTCTCAACCAGTAATTCCATGACCTCACCTCCTTAAGCTGGAATTTTCAAGATCTGACCATCATAAATCAGATTTGGATTTTTAATGGCTGGATTCGCTGCGACTATTTTGGGATACAGGCTGCCATTGCCATAATACCGCTTTGCCAGCCCCCACAGCGTATCCCCTGACTGTACCGTATGGGTTTTGTCATCTGTTACCGCCGGATTGCTTTCCGGCTCCTTTGGTGTTTCCTCCTGCTTGATAGCGGTACTCTCCGTGGTTGGCACTGCTACATACCGCTTGCCCGGAGCTTTATACTCCTGCAGCTTAATAGTCAGATACTTATCCCCTTCCTCACCGGCTTTCTCTACTGCCTCCACGCTTTTCACAAGGACCATCATACTGATATCATCTGTAATGTCGTTTGAGGCAATAAAACGCACCGGCTGGAGTTCCTTTTGCGCTCTCCGGAACATCTTTTCGTAGTAATCTGCATCTGCCCTCGCTCCGGATTCCATATAGTGATACCGTTGACTGGGGAACTCTGCCTCAAAACTGATAGTTTCTAATTCACTATATACAGGTATGGAGACCTGCCCGGTGCCAAGCACCCGATAAGTCTCCACATTCATGCTTCGTTCTCGCTTTAGTTCCTCTGGATTAACCGGGAGCTTGTACTTTTTGCCCTTAAATTTAAAATAAATTGAATAGCTCATTATACAGGTACCCCCTCCGGAGCTGTGGCAATGATGTCCTTTAACTCGTTGACCACATGCGTCATTACACTGTCAGTATCGGTCTCTTTTGTGATGGGGCCAGAAAATTCTACACGGATATTTGGTGCAAGGGTATTCTGGGCGATACGTGCAACGTAGTCACGTTCTGCCAGTTTCCGCATCCACTCAATATCTTCGCTGTCAGCCTCTACCTTTACAGCTCCGCCCTTTCCAGTGCCTTTTACGACCGCTGGATTTCCGGCGGTAAAAAACTGAGAATAATCCATACCGCCAGCTCCATTCAAATTGGGGATGAAACCAGAAAACGGATTAGAAATTCTGTCTGCCAGTCCTTTTCCTATTCCATACCCTTTATTGACAAAATCAGCACCATTAACAAAATCTTTTTTCTTCACAATTTCATTCCAATCAGAAGCAGATTTTGCTGAGGCCGCCGCCCCTTCAATTTTTGCCTTAAAGCGATCCAGTCCTGCGGAAATCTGAACGTTTACTCCAGGAATGCGATTTATAATAGCTTCAACTGACCGTGCCATTTCTGACATGTATCCAATCACAGTTACAGCCAAATCATAAAAAAGAATTTTAGTTGCAGACACAGGATGATTCCAGACATTAGCAAAAAAATTAGCCACTGCTGCGATAACGTTATAAATTCCGATAAAATAATTTATAACCTCTGCAGCAAAACCCCCTATTACTCCGCCTATAATTCCGGTTCCTGACAGCGTTGCTCCTGTAAAATGATTAACTGCTGCAACTCCTGCATAAAAAGCGGCCACAAGTATCAAAACCAATCCCACAATCCATACAATAGGACAAGCATAAAGAGCAGAATTAAGGCCCAGCATCGCCGTTGTTTCAGCCCAAGTGGCCCCTGTTGTAGCCCATAAAGATAAAGCATAAATTCCAACACCTACCGCCTGGGCACCAAATCTGGCAGCTGAAATCAACGATAATCCATTGGATATAATTTGCGCTGATGCGTAAGCCCCCAATGCTGCTACAGCCGCCCATATAAATGGCGAAACCATAGGCCAAGCAGCAGTACAAAAATCTATAAAACCTTCTGTCGCTTCTCCTGCCCAATAAATCAATCCTATAAGATTATTTAAAGCGGCTTGCGCTCCTGCTGAATTCAGTATCGCATTTGCTTTATCAAACACCCCACCAAACGCCTGAGCGCCATCATTTTTTATCTTTTGCCAAATGTCTGCAAACGTCATAGGCATACTACTGAACCTGTCTTCAATATCGCCTGCCGCCTGGAACATGGCATTTTTGACAATGTCTGCCGTAATAAGTCCCTGAGAGGACAGCTCCTTCAGTTCTCCCTTGCTCTTCCCCATATACTGAGCAATGGCGTTCGCTACCATGGGCGCATTTTCCATCACAGAACGGAATTCATCGCCCTGTAGCCGCCCGGCTGCCATAGCCTGAGAAATCTGCAAAAAGGCAGAATTTTGTTCTGCTGTGCCGGCTCCGGAAACTTTAATGGATTTTGTCAAAAGTTCTGTAAATGCAACTGCTTCCTGGTTACTTCCAAAACTGTCCCCTGCAAGCATTCTCATCTTCGATGCAGCACTGGCCATTTCCGTATAACTACCTCTTGTCCGGTTCGCTGCCGCGAAGATATCGTTCTGAAGGCTGCGCTGTTCTGCCAGTGAGTTTGTAATCATGCCCAGTCTTGTATTTGTGTTGGTATACGTATCTGTCAAATCCATTTCCTTTTTTACAGCCGCAAAACCAACCGCTGTTTTAATAAATTGCGATAGACCGTTGCTTGCTCTGGCCGTTGCAGCTTCTGTCCGTTTTAGTGAATCATTGAAATCATCCGTCCGTTTACTCGCTCCCAAAATAGACTTAGATGCTCTATCTGTCCCCTCAACGATTCTTTTTATTGTGGAACTGTATCCGTCCAACAGTTTAAACATGGCATCTAATGTAGGCATCCGCTCACCTCCTATCCGATTTTACTTGCTTGCCGTTTCTCTTCCTCGATTCGCAGGTCAATACTTGCATAAATAAGCGCCCGCTCTTGCTGGGACATATTTTCCAGTTCGGACGGGCGGATATGTAACCTTTGCAGGGCGAAATGAGCATAGTTAATCTCTGGATCGCCCTGCTTAATCAGTTTTTTGCAGCTTCGATGTCGTCATTAATATTGGTGTTCAATCCAGAGAGCTTCTGCACCTGCTCCAGAAGATTTGCGTATTCGCCAACATAAAGCATCGCAGATAAGAGCTTAGATGCTCCCAGCACGCCATACTGTTTCTGGAGCGTTTCATCATTCAGGTTCGGTTCCACCACCGCTGTGGCTGTCAGTTCCTGCTGGTACTGGATGCGATTAAAAATCTCTACTCCCTGTTTATCCACCTTGCGGTGCTTTTTCATCAGTTCTTCATTTTCCGCCTGCGTAATTGGGCGAATCACAAAAGGAACCGGCTCTCCGTTCTCCTGGAACCGGTCAGAAATAATAACTTCCTTGTTTTCAGTTTTGACAGGGTTTAAAAATGCACTTAAGCTTCCCATAATCTAATCTCCTTTATCTCATATTTTCCGGGAATACATAGGATTCCAGGTTGTCTACATCATCAAAAGTAAAATCTGTATCCTTGGAATCTAAGTCCTCGCTGCCATCTTCCAGATATGCAACAGGAACCTTTGAAAGGATGCAGTTGCGCATTACCACAACTCTGCGGCCAATTGTTGAACTGGAATCTTCATTTGTAGTCTGGATGCTGATAGATGGAGTCTTTCCTTCATCGATGTATTTCTGGTAAATCGCAAGAGTAGCGGGACTGACATTGTAGATGCCCAAAGTACCTTTTCCCTCAGCTCCTACAACCTTATGCTGCTTCATTCGATGCCCTAACAGCTTTTTGGCGATAATAGTAAACTCGATGCTTGCTTCAATCTTTGCGAGCTCGAAAAAATACCGGTTCTCGCCATCAATAGTGATGTAGGCGCTTCCCTCGCTGCCTGTTACCAGATCAGCAATTTTTGTATAATTATTACCTTTTCCCATGGTCTACCTCCTACTGTAAATTGACCGTCATATAGAGCTTTTCTGCACTGTCCACAGGCTCAACATAGACATCTACCAACATTGCATCGATATCATCACCCGGAGCAACTGTGATATCGTCTGGATTAAAATTATCGATTGCAGACATATTCTGGAGGCCTGCAAAGTAATCCACCAGCGCAGACTTAAACAGCAGCCTACCGTCTGTATTGTTGTTGATTTTACCCATGTAGTTGCTTTTGAAAATGGATGCAATATCATTCGCAATATTGTCCAGTGTGCGAATTACGCGGTTTTTGGACAGGTCTTTGGACTTCTCCGGAGTAAACGTAGTCAGGGAGTTAATGTCGTATACAACTGTCACATTCTGGGCGCTGTCTACGTCAAAAATCAGCTTGCCTGCCTTTACCGCAGTTTCTTTTTCTGTTTTGGTCATGCGCGGATCCACATCAATCGCGCCTACATACTTCATGCCGGTGTTTGATGTAGTCATGCTTGCTCCAGCTGTTGCTCCGGCCACCCATACAGTAGCTTCAGCAGCTGCTAGCTTGCTGCCATCTGCCATCACAACACCTTGCGCCACATTAACAACGCCCTCATAATCCCCGACATAATTTGCCAGTACTGCCTGGCACTTTACTCCCTCATCCTCTCTCATAGTCTTAATCCAGGATGCGATTGCGGTTTTATTTGCCGTAGCCGTCCCTGGAGTTGTGTCGTACGGATAACACAACACGTCAAATTTGACCGTCTTAAGCTTTGCCAGTGCTTTGTTGATGGAATCTGTCGTGTGGGAATCCGGAAGCTTATAAATCAGCACTGTTTTGGCCTTTTTCAGGGCCTCAACGACCAGCTTCTTATCAGAAGCAACTGCCCCCTCTGGATATCCCTGCTCGGTTACAGTAACCGTGTACAGATTTTCATCTTCACCCACTGTCATTTCCTGCAAAATGACAACAGTTCCTCTGTCCCCCGGAGTGATAGACAGCGGCTCACTGGTTTTGATATTGATGTAGGCTCCGGGCAAAACCTTGTTCTGGGTTTCCCATGTTCCTGCCATGGTTTATACCTCCTTAATTTTCTCAGACTGAATCATGGTCTGCATCTGTGGTGTAGTATCGTTTTTAAATTCCCGATAATCCACATCACACAAAAAATGCAGCACCTTATCCTCAATTTTTGAGTTCCTATTTTTTAATTTAAAGCCAGGAATTGCAAATTCTCTTGTTAAATCCTGGCCAACATTCCAACATTCTTCCTGAAGCTGCGCTTGACCGGTGTTTTCCGGAAAGTAGAGGATATCCAGACTTACCGCATTTTTCAGCCGGCCATTAATACCGTGGGAAGGGTTCTGATCATATAATGTCACCATAAAGCAAGGAGCTGCGAAAAATTGCGGCACATCTTCACGATATACCTTACAACTTTTCACGGCTTTCAGACCTTCTGCTGCTGCCTTATACAATTCATTTATCGTGTCGATGTTGTACCGCCTCCACTTCTTTTTGGAAAAGCTCAATCAGTCTTTTGGAAACATAATTCAGGGTCTTCTCCAGTAGATGATCTCCTTCATCAGAACGGACATATCCAGTAGTATTGCCTGCACTGTCTACCGTACGATGCCCATAATTTACATAGGACGCATAATCCGCACTATTGACCAGATTTTTACTCACGCCGCCGTCACGGGTGCGGACAGCTGGGGCAGACCGCCAATTTTTACGAAAAAATCCGGTAATTACTGGAGATTGATCCTTGGCGTGTCTCATGCCCTCATTGACTGCCTGGTTAAGTATCTTAATATCGATTTCTCTGACATCGTCCAGCATAGCCATCAGTTCTTTATGGTACTGGTCAATGGCTGCCTTATTGCGCCTGTAATTACTGCTGCTCATGCATTATCATCCCTTTTCACTTCGCACTGCCACTGGTAGGCATAAGGGTGACACTCGCCCAGGGTAAGATCTACGGTTTTTCCGGTATGCATCGTCACAGTAATCCTATCGCCCTCCTGCACATCTGCTTCCAGGCCACAAAATAGCGTGTGACTGTTTTGGATGGACGGGTTTGGAGTGCCGACAGCAGCCTGCCCCGAAGAGCTGTAGCGGCAGAGGATATTCTCCCCCACCGTAAAAAGCTCATTGCGTACGTATCCGCCTTTTTCTACCTCGCGCCAGCGCTGCACAGTCATTCTGGCATCGTACATCACTTCATATGGATTAAGCATAACCTCTCAACCTCCTGTGTCTTTTAAGAGCCGCTTTATCGCTTGCATTAAGCTCATAAATGCTTGCCTTGGTATTCCCTTCGGTCTGCGCCCAGGTAATCGTACCATCGCCCTCTTTTAGGCTGGCCACTTCCGGATGATACCCGGAACCGTTGGCTGCCTCGTAATCGATAATACCTTTTACTTTTTTCCGGACAACCGGCTCCAGAACATCCGGAATGCGCTCAGGATGGAGATTGCAATAATCGCACACAGAGAGAATGACATCTGACACAAGCAATTCTTTCTCGCCCGGATAAAGTCCCAGGTTGCTTTCCACAGCTCTTTTCATTTCAGCTGCTGTCATGCCTCATCCCTCCTATTTTTTAATCAGCCCCGCATCCCGAAGGGATTTAAGCAGGGCATTAAACTCTTCCTTTGTAGGTGTAGCTCCAGCTGCATCCTTAACGGCTGCGCCTGTGCGCTCCTCAAAAAGTTCCCGGATTTTCGGCGGGATTCCGTTCATATCAAAATCTGCCATAACTCACCTTATCCTTTCAGGCCAGTGATTGCGCCGTGCATAAATGCAGGACCATGATCCAGACCAAACTGACCGAAAATCTGTCCCTCTACAGATGCGCCGGTCTTAGCCAGCTCTTCGTAGAAGAAATTGCCTTTCCCCGGCACCGGCTGGAACACCGGAGCCATTACAGACAGCTCAGCAGCCAGAACGGCGGTCTGAGGCATAAAACGGTCAAGAGCAATACCGATGTTTCCGAAGTCTGTCTCAATCTGCTTGATATTGGTTCCTCCGATATTTCTGTCAGTCGGTGCGTAGGAGTAAATATCGGTGATGATCTGCTTCTGAGTGCTGCCCACATACAGAACCACATTGGAGAAGATTGCTCCTGCGTCATACATAGCCTTAAAGAGCTGCTGCATCAGTGCTTTGGTCAAAGCTGCACTCTTACCATCTACTTTTGTGCCGCCATCGCCTCCGCAAAGAGCCAGCAGGCCTCTGGTCTTGCTTGCCACATCTGCGCTGGTTGCTTTTGCGTACACGCCGTTGATGATGGTGTACTCGATATCGCGGGCAATCTTTTCCAGCTTTCTCGCAATCTGCCAATCCTTTTCGGTAGACTGCACATTGTTTTTCTGCCCAGCGGTATTCAGTCCGCTCATTCTTCCACGGTTGGACTCCTTAACATAGGAAATGGATACCTTCTCGTGGAAAATCTGGGTTACATTGGTGTTCTGGGTTCTCACGATTTCCTCGGCCTGCGGTGCGGTCAGGGATGCAGTCTCAGTGATTGCCGGCTGCGCTGCCTCCGGAAGAGAGTACTGAGAATCGGTCGGGAACTCAAAATTATCAGTCTGCACGCCGCCAGTCAAACCGCCAATAGCGGAAAGAATTGGGGTGTTCGTAGTATCAGCAGTAAATAAATCTCCTGCATAGTTGGGTAAATTCCAGGTCGTGCCTGTTCCTTTCTGATTTGCCATTATTCGTTATTCCTCACTTTCTGCCTGTTCCAGGCGAAATAATTCATTTCTTGCTGCAATCCGGTCAGCCAGCCTTGTTGCAGGATCCTTAATCAGCTTTTCCAGCTCCTCTCTACGTCCGGAAGAACCTCCCTCCTGCGGCGGGGTCTTGCCATTATTGCCCGGTGTCTTTCCGGAAATCGGAGTGGTAAACAGTTCTTTGTAGGTCTCTTTTACCGTTTTTAACTGCTCAGACAGTCCAGACACTGTGCCATCATCTGCCAGAATCAGCTTGGTGCGGTCAAATTTATCCGCTACCAACTCTGGATACTTGCAATCCTTTAACTGGTCCTTGATAGCGCCAGTCAGACGCATATCGCGGATTTTGTCCTCATACTCTTTCTTGGTTGCCTTGTTCGCGTCTTCCAGCTCAGTGATTTTTGTCTGGAGAGCTTCATTGTCCTTGGCTTCGGCCTTCAAGGTCTTTAACTGCTTGTCCCGGTCAGCCACCTGCTTTTCCAGATCTGCCTTTGCCGTGTTCACCTCATCAAACCGGGACTTGGGGATAAATCCTTTCATCTCGTTTGTGTAGATGTCGATTACAGCCGTTACCTGCTCTTCAGTCAGGCCTTTTGCGATTAATTCTTCTTTTTTCATGGTTTCATTCCTTTCATCTTCACTTGTTGTCCCGGTCGTGTCCGGTGATGTCCCGTTCTTTATCGTCTGCGGTACCGGAAAGACGGCATAAAAATAACACCCGGTTTCCCGCGTGCCTATGACTAGCTATGACTAATTTTTATTAAACTACTTCTTTCCAAATTTCCGGCCCCACTCCAAACGCACCCGGCTCCCAGACGTTATTATCCACCATGGATTCCCACTTCTTGCTGCTGTGGGTACACTTGGAACCTGTCTGCCATTTTACTGGCGGGATACCGTTGTACGGCTCCCACGCCGGATATTCTTCCTGCGGCTCCGGTTCTGGTTCCGGAACGACTGTACCGCCGCTCTCTACAGTTTCTTTGATTTTCTGCACCGTCGCACTCAGGGCGGTAACGGTCTCTCTCAGTGTACTCTGCTGCTTTGCCAGCTCATTAATCTGGGTCTGCAGCGGCGCGTTGGACTGCTCTGGGTCTGCGTTTGCCTGCGCCAGTGCAACCAGCTCCTTTCTCTGCTCCTCGGTGATGTCATTCTGCACCCAGAGGGTATCAATTTTCTTTAACATATCATCGAGGGCGTATCTCTTTGATTTGATTACATTTCTTACAATCTCGTACATTTATACCTCCAATACTGCGGCGCTGATAGCCGCGATTTTACTGTCTACATAGGATTTTGTATCTACGGTGTAGGTCAGCTCCATGTTGCAACCGCCGGTGTTGGTGACTTCGGTTTCCGGAGCGTACATCGTGAGGGCGTTGAGTTTGTCTTGCTCGGATGGGGAGAGGGGGATGGATTCAGGTGCAGAAGCCTTGTAATACACCTCTGCCCCTGCACTCAGCTCTCCTGTAGTGGAAAAATATTCTGTTGTGATGCTTTCTGCGTTATAGGACAGAATATGCTCGCTCTGATACACCCAGCACCACACTCCATCCACCTTTTCCAGCTTGTCCCACTTGGTAAATGGGCGAGGCGGTATCAGAGTGATGGACTGCTGCTCTGTGCCGCCCTTGACAGTGACGGTCACAGGCTGGTCGGTTATCTCGATGGGCTGTTCCCAGTCAGGGGAGGGGGAAGGGAAGCCGCCGGAGTAGGGTTCATAAGGTAGCTTGCCCCTTGTTTTTTGCACCATAAGTCCGTCAAACGCTTTTGTATCTTCCATGTTAATGATTAGTACTTTTCCTGCGGGAACTGTTATGCTTATATTATCTTTCGTATCATCTACAACTCCAGTACAAGGCGTATTTCCAGTTGGAATGGCATCTACATAAGCAGCCCTAAATCGAGTACCTACATTTTTCCTAAAAATGTAGTACGTTGTATTTTCAGTGTTTTGAATGATCTTCGAATAATCTTTAGTATTTTTTCCTACCACATCGCCAGCAAAAGTAATAAAGTAATTCGAAATCTCTTGTTCTGGCAACAACTGTGCTCCGCTCGTCCGCACCTGCTCCGTCTTGCCCCACATCACAAACCGCACAACCGGCACCCTCGAACTGTCAGTTACCTTTATACCCCCCCCCAGAAATTTTCTGACTAATTAGGGCTGACTGGATATTCACCAGCTTGGCATTCAGGCGCTCTTCCAGGTTCTGGATGTATTTTCCAGTATCGGCCACATAGGTCGCTTCCATATGCGCTTCGGCATCGTTTGTGATAACGGTGGTCGGATAGTTGGTACGGAGGGCTTTGTAGGCGGCGATTTCTTCCGGGGTGAGGTCGCGCTCGATGGGGGTGGCGATGATATACAAAATTTTAAAAGATTTGTCTGCCAGATAATTTTTAATTTCTTCAATCTCTGTGCCAGCAGATATTGGAAGTCTAACTCTCAAATAGTTTGCTCCGCCAGTATATCCGCACGAAACTTCATCTATACTGTATATATTATGTTCACATGCTTTCAACCTGTCACATAGCATCGAATTTGCACCTAGCGTATTAAAGTTAGAAGCATCTGTAACAGGAATGTTAATGAGAATACTGTTTTCGTGTTTAGCTTCAATATCAACACTAAAAAGTGCTTTATCATTAAATACGAAATTATTCACCCTCTGCACATACTTCCCGCGCTCCAAGTCAATCTCATCACACACCCACTGCTGACCGTTGGAATCTGTGTAGTTGCCGTCCTTGCTGACTGGTACACCGGGGAGGCCGTTAGGAGTTTGGAGGGTGAGGAGCTGAGGGGCACGGTAAGGTTCGTAAGGGGTTGCCACATCTCCATACTCAAGTTGCAATAACTCGGATTCTGTGCATTCGTGGATAGTTGTTTTTCCGTCTTTCCATTTTCCTGCTATCACACATACCAAAACACCATTTCCGACAGCAGTGTATTTGATACTGCTCTTTTCAGTCACATACTGATGCCCTATCTTATTTAAAAAGCTTTTTGCCTGTTCGAAATTTTCGTATTCTGCAATTGCAAGACGCCAGTTTTTGTTTGGGTTTGTGACAGAAAAGGTATACTGCACACCAGGCTTACACGGAACAACATAACCAATTCCCAAAGTCTCTCTTGGTGGTGTATAAGGTAAGGTGACTTCATCCTCTTTGTAAACAAACGGAATATCGTCTGAATAGTTTGTGAAGTACAATCTCCCTGTTAACAGGTTCTTCCCGCCCACCTCCACCGTAATACTTCCGCTCTCACCGGCATTCACAATCGGCACTGGATTTTCCACACTCGGCGTCCCATCCTGCGTACTCTTCCCGAACACCCTCAGCCCCTCAAATAGCTTGTCGGAGCTGTCTGTCAGGATCATAGTCTCACCCTGCGCGGTCTCAACAATGGCATCGGCTTTGCCCTGGTGCAGGGCTTCAATTCCGGCTTTATTTGCCGCAATCTGCTCCCGGTCAGCCACAATTCCAGCAGCCGCATCCTGCACCCTCTTGGTCTGTGTATCGCCCTCTGTAATGACCGCCTGAACCGCCTCTGTCTTAGCCCCGGCAACATCACTGACTGCCTGTGTGCCTGCCTGCTGCATCGCTGTGGTCTGTTTCTGCCCTTCTGCGGAAACTGCCTGCATAGCCGCCTCCTGAGCCTGTCCAACGGCATTAATCGCGCTCTGAGCAAACTGTCCAAACTGCAAAGCGGTATTTTCTACCGCCCGCCGGCCCGCTGCTACTGCCTGCCGGTCAGTATCCACCGCTCCCCGCAGCTGCTCGACAGCCTTGTGGGTCTCTGAAACCTCAACTCGGTCTCGCTCCACCTCTTTCATGGCTGACTCTGCTCCCGCCTTAGCACTCTCAGCGGCGGTACCGGAACGTTCTGCTGCCTGTGCGCTTTTGGCTGCATTCTGGGCATTCTTGGCGGTCTCAGTTGCCAGCTGAGAAACTGCCTGCTTGTCTTTCGCAACTGCATCCGCATCCTGCCTTACCTGCTCGGCAATCTGCCCGGCTCCGGAAATCTCACCCTCAATTTTACCCGCTGCTGCTTCCGCTGCCCTCTGGGCCGCTTCGGCTCCCTCCCTTGCTGCTTCTGCCCGGTCTGCAGATGCGTTTACCTGTGCAATGGCTTCCCGGAAGAGTTCTGCGTCTTCTGGCGCGTCAAATCCTTCCGGCTTTGGTCTGCGCTTTACCTGCATGGAAATCCGTTTGCTGGTTTCACCGGATGTCTTATCTGCCAGATAGATCCATGCATAGATTTCATAGGTCGCGCCTGCTGCCTGATTCTCCAACAGGCTATCCGGGATGACTACCTCTGTCACGCTGTCCTTGGTGGTGCCTACTCGGGTGATGGCATCCCCGGACTGTTCTGTCAGGGCGAAATGGATTTCTGCCGCTGCGGGCAGTTTTAATCCCTCTATCCGTAATCTCTGCCCGTAGTCCCACTGCCAGAGGCCAGTAGCGCGGGCATAGTCGCTGTTATCTGTAAATACTGCTGTTATCATGTTTACCTCCGTTGCGATGTCGCAAACTCTCGTTTCCAGTCTTTATAGGTCATATCCGCCGGGACTTCATAAGTTTTCCCTGTTCCTGGGTCTCTGGCCACTCTGGCCATTCCTTTAGTCGGCGTATCGGCATAATGTGGGACATCTGTACAACGACAAAGCGGGTGGAACGGCGGCATATTGACACCTGTAATTTCCTTCCCAACCTCGTACACGTTGCCGTCCAGTTCTCCGCAAATCTCACAAGTCTTACTGTCGAGAGTTGCTAAAATCTCATACTTTTCCACCCCATCCTCTTTGTATCCTGCGTGAGTAGCCTCGCTCATCAGGAAGGATGACTCTGTATGCAGCAGCCGGTATGCATCAAACTTTTTCGACTGCATCTTTTTGGCAAACTCTTTTGTCAGGGCGGACGGGTGCCTACCCTGGATCAGCATTGTGGTCACTGCCTCTGTCAGCTGCGTTTGCAAGTGGTCTTTCTGTTTCCAAAGCCTGGAAGAGAATGCTACACCATTAAACGGATATTCCAGCAACTTTTCCACTGTTCGAGGTTCCACCTGTGCAAAAGCCTGATGAAATCCGTGATACTGGTCGATACTGTACCATGTCCGGTAATAGGTATCCTCATAGACCTCCTGCATAGTCTTTTCTGATTCTGCCTGATAATCAATCGCGTAGAGCTGCCTGAGAATTGCATCCACCTGCATCTCCAGAGCCTGATAACGGGTCGCTCTGGCTTTCAGGGACATATTATTGACCTGTTGGTTATATTTCCCAATGTTATCCATAGCAAGCGCAATAAAATCATTAAGCTCTCCCAGCTCCTCCGCATTGAGCCGCTTCTGAGCCGCTGCGAAGGATAAGCCGTTTTCTTCTGCATACCGGAAATAGAAAGCCTCTATCGTCTTTTGCAACTCCCTCTTTGACTGGTTAAATGCTTTTTCCAACCGCTTAAAGTATTGATTAACCTGCATCTCTCCGGCCTTGTACATGGCCTCCTGCCGCTTCCGCCAGTAATCCACTACTCCTCACCGCCCTCTGGGAACATATCGGATAATTCAGCCTTCTCCGCCTCGCGCTGGGCATTTAACCGGGTAAGCTCCTCTGTTGCATCCTCTGTCCACGGATGATTTTTCACAATCGTCTCATCTGAAATGATGCCCTTGGATGCTGCACAGTCAGTAATTGCCTGGCTCTCGTTAATAGCAATATCCCGGTTAAACGTCACATCGATTTTACAATCCGGATAGCTTCCGGCTCCTGTCAGCTCCAAATATCTGCACACAAACCAAAACAACTCCCCCATGCCCGCCTTAAAGGCATTTTCCAGACGATTGCACTTAAGATCCAGTCCGGAATAAATAAATTTAAGGGCGATACCAGACGGACTATTGCCCAGCCTGTCACTGTTTTTATCGACCCCCTGCCCGAAATCGTAGATATCTTTTTTCAGCGCTTCAAAGTCTTCCTTGGCTGCCGTGATGTCGATTGGTGTGCTTAGCGCTTCTGCACCGCCGTCCTCATCCAGGGAGATAGCCCGGAAGTAGTTTAAATCCCGCATAAACTCGCCCAGGTCATTTCCACCATACCCCTTTAACGCGTAAACAATGGAGCTTAACTCGTCGAGCATGTTTGCCACATCGGAGCGGCCCTTGTCATATCCATCAATCAGGGTTTTGATGAATTTAAGATCCGGCAACTCATAGTCGTTGTTTTTAAACGGCACAAATGGGACCTTCCCCCAGCTCTCCGGAAGACCACCTACCAGAAAATGCTCCTGGAACTCGCCATCCTCTGTGACCGCATCCAGATACCGCTCTGCATCCAGACGTAAATCCCATCCATCTCCCTCAGAGTCGGAAACGTAATAGGCTACACCATCCGCAGTCCAATACTCTACTTTGGTAACAGTCTTTTGCTCCTGCCCCTCAATGACATCCAAATTGTAAAACCAGATGAATCCGCTCATTTCCTCGTGGTCGTTATCTGTCCAAAGCGGAATTGCTTCCTCCGGCCTGACAATCATTGTCTTAAACTGCCCTGCCTCATCAATGTATGGATGCAGCCAGGAGATACCACCATTACTGGCTGACACGCCAAGACGCATCAGGCGCTTACTCTGGAAGGATTCCCCAAGGGTTGTCTGCACCTGCTCTAAAAACTCTTCAGATTCCTCGCAAGTGAGCGTATATGGCTTGGATAACAGGTAATTCACCTTATCCTCTACCAGAATATACATGAATCCGTGCGCTCTCTTGTTGTTGGGCTTTGCATTATCAATTATCTTTTCGATTTCTCCGGTTGCCTCATTTTCCCGGTACCTATACTTCTTCCGGTTCATGATTTCCGGGTTGTCCACACGATAATATGCATCGCCGTCCATCATCCATTTACGCTCTGCCGATTTTACAAATTCATCCATGTACAGTCGGCACAGCTGCATATTTGTCATCCGGTTTTTATCCGGGTTAAATAATATATCCATCTATTGCACCTCATTTTAAAATCCGGATGCCCGGACGCATTTTAATTATTGTCATACACAGGTAACGCACAGCATCAAGCGCGTGGTCATGCTCTTTCACCGGCTTATCCTCGCCCTTTTCCGCTGCCTTTGCGTCCCAGATATAGGACGCGAACTCTTTTATCAGGTTATCGCAGTTTTTATCAATCAAAATAGCACCCTGGTTTAATAGCGTAGCCACAAACCGGATGCCATCTAAAACATCGTTTTTTGCTTTTTTGACCTTAAAGCCGTCTTTTTCCAACTGAGATTTAAATGATGCAGCCGCAGGATCCAGTACCACAAAACGGATACTCTCGCCATGCAGCCAGTCTTTTAAATCCCTGGAAAACTCTGCATCTGTCTTTTGTCTGCCCTTGTCTCTGCCGGAGTAATAATACTCCCGTCTGCAGTACCATTTCTTATCCGCGCCTTGCTGCCACAAAAGAAAAGCGGTCGGGTTCTGGGTGCCGTAGTCGCAGCTGACATACTTATCAGCAATCCAGAAATCATGCCCTGTCCTGGCCTTATATGCGGCTGCCAGAGCCTCAGTATCCGCGGTATGCTTGTCAGGGTCAAACATATCATAGATAACACCCTCAGCCATCGCCCAGAGCCCCATGATATAACGCTTGAAGAAGACACCGGTATACATGCTCCGATACCTGGCCTTAATCTCTTCTGACAGGCTCAGGTTATCGTCCATGGTAAAATGGACATACAGTAATTTTTTGAGGTCTGGTTCCTTTCCTGCGGCCTCTGCTTCAGCTTTTATCCTGGCAACCTTTTTCTTGCCCAGGTAGCCAATGGCCTTGTCAATCCAGTTTGTCTTAAACCAGTGATATGGTCCATCCGGATTGCAGTTAAACCAGTATTTCGACCCGCTCACAGAGCAACGGCCCGTTGCCTGATTGACAAAGCTCTCTGGCATCAGCGCCACCTCATCGCAGAACAGCCCCGCCAGAGTAATACCCTGTATCAGGTCCTGGCTGCGCTCGTCCTTACCGCCAAAAATGTAAAAATAGTTGGTGACTGCTCCGCGGCTTATCTCCACCAGATTATCTGCCCGATGATCTACAACCTGATACCCGCGGCTTTTTAACATCAGTTTCAGCCAAAACAGCACGTTTCTCCGGAAAGAACCAATGGTCTTGCCACACATGGCAAAGTTTTGACCATTAAAGGCGCTCATGGCCCACATCACAAACGACAGCGACATGCATACCGTCTTTCCGGAACGAATCGCCCCATCTGCTATGATGCCGTCATAATCCTTCACAGGACTGTTTTTAGTCCACCAAGTAAGAATTTGCTTCTGCCGGCGCGAGAACGGCTGAAACTGAAAGACCTGCACCTTTGTCAGGATTCCGCGCTGCCCTTTTAGGCTTTCTACTTTGCTTTTTATCTGCTCAATCTTGTCTCGAATCATCTGCATCACTCCACAACTCTCCAGCCTCAGCGTTTAGGGCTTCCAGGAAGCCGTCATCTTCTATCTCAGCCTCCTGTCCGCCCAGTTTAAGGGCCTGCAAATCAAGCCGCATTAGTTCGATTTCTAAGCGAGCATCATCCACGCCATACCGGTGCAGCGAATCAATGGCAGCCTGCTTTCGGGCCTGTACACGGGTCAGCGCGTCCTCTATGTTCTGGATCTGCCCCAGCTTGCCGCGGTATTCCAGAAGATCCGTCTCCTTATCCTTTTCCAGTCCGCTCTTGTGACTCACCACCGTCAGACCAGTCTCATCTCCGGATGATCCACCAGAATCATCCAAGGACATCCGCAGCAGGTTGATCCGCTTCAGCATCCGTCGCTCCCGGACGGTCAGAAGCTGAATCTCCTGCATGAGAAGTTTCTGCTTGTCCTCCGGCACGGCCTGCGCTAGGCGCTGCTCCTCCGGATCCAGGCAATCAAAAAGGAGAGTTTCGAACTCTCCCGTGGTGACTGCATTCTTATTGTTCTCCGGAGCGCCGGCTCCAAGAGCATTTTTATTTCCAGGCTGACCGCCTTTTCGTTTCGCAACGTTGCGTTTCTTTTGCAACGTTGCATTATCCCAGTCATATCTATTTTTCCAGCTTCGGATTGTCCCTTCCGGGATTCTCAGAAGCTCCGAAATCTCAATAAGTTTCTTGCCTTCCAGGAACAGCTCTCTGGCCTGTTCCATTCTGGCATCTGGCGCTCTGGCCATGCACCACCACCTCTCATTCGTTTGTTTTTGGGTATAAGAAAAGAGCCACACGGTGGCGGCTCTGATAAAACTCTATTCTTTTAATCTTACATTAAACTCTATTTTTCCGCATTCAGAACAAATATACACGCTTCTTCCCAAAATAGGCTCTCCACCATATTTAGAATTTAGCGGATAATACGTTCTACCAAATGTCGCATATGGCGGTTCTAATTCATATTTCTCCATTTCTACATTGCATCGTTCACATTTCATATTCCAAACTCCTTTCAAGCACATTTTGACGAGAAAATTTTGTATCTTTAATACCTCCTTCTTCTCAATCATAGCACCAAAACAAGTGTCACTGGAACTCACTTTTTATATCACATTGAAAAAGCCCCCGCCAAAGCGAGGACCCTTCATAAGGAGAATATGTCAATGATGTAACCATTGTTACAATCGACACATCCGGAATCGAACCGGAGACCAGGGTGAAAACCTGCCACCTACCACTGGTGGTATATGCCGATGTGCCCTGGAGGCTAACCAGGGCGATAATCGAAAGACGTATTATGTACTAGCCCAGGTGTGGGCCAATCGACCGCTGGCTGTGACACCAGGCGGTCGAAATCTCATTTGAGGTGATAATCCAGAAGCCGCTGGCTGGATGCCTTTGGCTTCATGATACACTATAACATTTTCAAAACGGAAAAACAGGAAAAAACGGAAAAACTTATGTTAATTTCATAAATGCCTCAAACTCTTTTCTAACTCCGTCTGGTGTAGCCTTCCGCCCTATTCTCACAGCCACCTGAGCCCAGGTCATCTCCTCGAATATCTTGTACTTGATAATGCGCTGCATCCTCTGGGGAATTGTAAGCATCCATTCTTCCACTTGCAACTTGATTTTCGCTGCATCATCAATCCTCTGTTGCAATATCTTCTCTTGCACTTCTTCGCTTTCGGGATCTTTGAGAACAGAATATGAAATCCCTTGAACATGAAAATTATGAGCTGTATATGGAAACTCTGGAGAGGATCCTTTTACAATGTCCTGTTCAATTCGTTTTCTCTGCTTCTTTAATTTCCGCAGTTCTTCTTTTGCCTCCTCAATGAGTGCACAGGCATCTATGTACTGCTCTAAAATCTGCTTCTCCAACGGCATCACCTCCAAACTCTTCCAGTTTCATCCCTAATTGCTATCCGGCCGATAATTTCCACATTGCATTCTCTGGCGGCAGCCTTCATCAGCCGAATTACCAGTTCCACATTGTCCGGCTGCTTGTCTGCCCTGTGGATTGCCTTCCCAGCTGTCGGGTCAGGGTAGCCTTCTGCGTTCTTCATCTCTCTCCATCCTCCTCAAATACTTAACAACTTCGCTCGCCGGAATATGTACATCCCTAGCAATCTCCTCGATACTCCATCGCGCCCGGTACAGCGCACCTATCTTCCCCACATCGACAGGCTTATTTGCCTCATAGACGGGCTTTTTCTCTTTCCTCGACTTTCTTACCCTTGGCGGTGGTAAAACCAGTTCACAATCCCTTAACGGCTCTCCTAGCACCCTTTCCAGTTCGCTTATGTTGTCGTAATTGGGATTATATCTTTTGTGTTCCCAATCAGATATTGACTGATAGCACACACCGACAGCCAGCCCTAGTTCCGCTTGGGTCATTCCTTTTTGCTTGCGCAGCTCTTTAATCTTGTCACCAAGATCCATTATCACCCCTCCTCTATCAAAAAATCCCTAAACATATCCATCTGTACTGCTGGATAATCCTCCCAAGGAACCCCAATATAATCCAACACTCTGCCCCATCCATACTTCTCGCCGGTTTCTGGATCCGTACAACATCGGTACATCCAGAATTCCCATTCTTTAGGATTCCGCTCCCGGAGCTGATCAAATCGGTGTGGCCGCCGCTCCATGTGAATTCCGAAACCACACATGCTACAGCCGGTTCTCTGAGCCTTTGTGGTGTATAGGGTTCCGTCTGGTTTTCTGACAATCTCTCCGTAAATCTCTGGCACTGGTGCCTTTAAATCAATAGCCAGTTGCAATAGATCTTGACGCAGGAACGGAGCAAACGGTGCTGACCGAATCACGCCCTTACCAAAGTAATTGCAGCCGTGTTCGGTAAGCGCTTCCTCTCGCTGTCCGCCTTCTGAAGCCATCAGCCCTAAAAATGGCTTGCTATTGTGTTCTATAGCCCATTTATCGCAGGGCTCCTCTTTCATGTACTGGCAGCACTTGTTTGATACTTTGAACGGCGCGACTTGGTAATTTACTCCCTCGTTTTCATTTTCATATCCTGCAAACAGCTTCAACCACTTTTTCGGCAGTTGCATTCTGCTGTTACTAGCAAAATGCCCCTGTGCACCGCATTCCCCTGTGATGATCGCGTGGCGAACCGTCTTATTCTTCTCTGTGGGGTTCTGCAAAGTGTCAATCCGACCAGCAATCTTTTTACTGATTACCGGAAATCCGTATTCCTGCAAAATCTCCACCTTAGGCTTGCCAATAGGAATTGATATGATGCCAAGCTCCTTGTGAATCTTCTGGATGCTTTTATCTTCTAAAGAGGATACCGATATTGCCGGAATGTCAATCCCGATATTTCGCAGAAATAGCAGAAGCACAATACTGTCCAGGCCACCTACGCTGACATGGGCATTTAACTCCATATCATCCAGGCGCTCCACAAACTCCCTAGCCCGCAACTCTGCACGCTTAACTTTTACCTCATAGGGCAGAGCCTGCATGGCAGCCATCCGGGCCTTAGCTTCTTTCTTTTTCTGTCTCCACGCCTCGCGTTCTTTGTCCCCCACCACAGACTCGTTTTTTTCATCCATGGTTCTTCCTCCCCTTAAACTTATAAACATCATTCTTCTGCCGCTTAATCTGGCTTCTCAGTCGGTTCTGCTTATTTGCTCTGCTCTTGCTCATCGGCTTTCCTCCTGTAGCATTCTCTCTTCAATGCGCTTCACTCCGCATTGCCCTTTCTTGCCCTGAAATCCATGATCGCAATTAAATCCGAAACTAAATTTCTCGCAAGGAAGCAGTTATGTTTTTTCATGAGTTGCTTCCCCTCATTAACAATCTCTTCCCATCCGACACTATCAGATATATCTGGAAGGCTATCCCGGTATTTCATCCAGAACCCATTGTATATATCCGTAAACACGGAAGACACTTCTTTGTTTGTCATAGTTCTTTCCTCTCTAGTTACATTGAGTTACAATGATTTGTAACCATTTCATACCCCTCAAACCCGCATAAAATATAGGTTTCTTCTTGTCGGTTACAAAGTTACAAGGTTACAACACTTTTTTCCCTATACGCGCGAGACACATATATTATTAATTTTTCATTCATATATATCTCCCTATATAGGCTTATAAAAAACTTGTAACTTTTGTAACCTTGTAACCGTACCCCTCAAACCCGCATAAAACCTAGGTTTTTCGGTTACAAATCGATTCAAAATTTTGTAACCTCTCCATAAAAATCTGTAACCCTTAATTAAATGGAAGCTCTCCATCCTCAACCGAAACAAATTCATTTGGTGAATTTTCGGCCATATTAATGCAGGCACACCTGACCGCCTTTCCGTTTACCTTTGCAGATTTATACAGGTTATCACGCCCCTTTGAGAGGCGTCCAGACTGGTCTAACCATGATAGCAGCGCTCTTGGACTATAGCCTCCATCATCGCAAATACGTTCAAACACGCTCTTAATAATGCGAACCTCGTCACCAGAGACAGATCCGAAGCATGGGTCAGAATTTGTTTCGAATTTAGCTGCATTACTGACATAAAAATCATGAACGTATTCATATCCTCTGGCTCCTACGTCTACAGCTTCTTTTGTATGAAGGTACGGCTCTATATCTTCGGCAGTCAACGCCCTTCCATCACAGAAAATCCACTCCGTAGCTAATGCATCCGCTGTCAGAAGAATCGCTGCTGCCATAGTCTGTTTTTCTGTACTGGATGCCCCTATGCTCCGATAAAACTGTTTGTAAAGAGCAGCGGCCTTCTCTTTGGCTTGTTCTGTAGACATGAATGCCATAAACAACTTCCCGGCATGTCCATAATTGGATCGAATTACCTCCAGAACTTCTATCGCATCCTCAAACAATGCTTCCCGACATTCAATTTCTATAATACGGTTTATTGCACCTGCTCCAGACGAAGCATGAGTGATAGGGGATTCTCCGGAAGTGATGGTGCAATTCTTCCATGTAGGCGTTTTTTGCAGTCCTCCCGTTTTGGCGCCTCTCGTTTTTCCTATTCCTTCGCATAGCATATATACAGTCTGTTCGAATGATTTTTTGTCTTTTACCAACTGAAATTCGTCCAGTATAAGAGGCAAATTATTCACAAACCCGGCCAACTGCTCCAACCCTACCAGCGTCCCATTGAATGTCTGAAGGTACCCAGCTCCATCGTTCGGGTCACCCCAAACAGATACTGCTAAAAGCTGCGCGACCGTTTTTCCTGTTCCGGAACCTCCCCAAAAATGCAACATAAAGTTAAGTTTACCGATTGTTTTAATGATGATAGATGCAAAGGATGCCGCCAGTGCTATTCTGGCTGCTGAATCTGTCTTTCTGACAGACTTAGTAATTTCAAGCCACTTTTCAAATTCTCCACATGAGTGGACTGATTCAAATATCTTTCTAAAATTCTCCTGCCCATCAAACTCCAGATTCTCCATATACGGACTAAACATTCCGTTGGATGTCCACCCAAGATGGCTTACAGATTGTGCTTCTGGGATTATATTATGGTTTAAATCCTCTAAATCCTGTAAGTATTCCACCAAAAAGGCGGCATTTTTATCTGAAACAGAAATGTCTTTGTCTGCCAGCTTTTTTATTTCCCTGGAACTAAATAACGTGCTCTTATTCGCAATAACCTCTCGCCATCCGCGGAAATCCCTCCGAAACATGATTCGTAGCCGTACAGTCCCGTCATCAATGTTTACCAGACGCTGCACTGGAAGAATCGGATGTACGCAAGCAACGTCCATTCCCTGGTTATCATTCCGACGTAAAATTCCGTCATCATTTGCAAACCAGTCTCCGGTCAGCAACTCTATCGGCTGATCCTTAAAGTTTGTTAGGTTATTTACCACGCTACTTAGGCCGCTTCTATGCTCTTCGTGCTGCTTCATATAGGCTTTTGCCATTGCTCCAAAGCGCTTAAAACCTACGCGCTCCGCATTTGCATTTAAATCGTTGTATAGCTGCAGATACGCAAATCCGTCATCTTTCTTTTCGAACAGGAGGCGATATGGAGCTTCTGTATTAAATTCTTCTTTTGTAAACTCCTTTAATGAAGTGCTCATTCAAGTTTTCTCATCTCCTCCCAGTCTTTTTTTGTTCCGAACGCCAGCGTTTGATAGTGATATTTATTCTTCTCTTTCATGTTTATGGCAGTCACCCATTCATCGGAAAACGGTTCTAACCCCGGAAGAATCTCATCCAGCATTCTAAGCACCGCACAAGCCTCTCCAATGCGTTTCATCCTCCATGCTAACATTTCCCTGTTTGCTTCTTTTTGAGCGACTCTCTGGCGTTGTAGCGCTTCCCTTCTCCTCTGCGAGGCCAGTCTACTGCATGGGCTATATGTACCGCCCAGAATCTGGAAGGCCTCTTTGAAAGATACGCCTTCCATCTTCTGTATAAAAGTAAAAACATCTCCATTTGCCCCGCAGGCATGACAGTGAAAGTCTTTTTCGTAAACTTTGAGAGATGGAGTCCGATCGCCCTGATGGAACGGACAGGAAATGAACCCTGACCTGTTTGGAATCAACCCATATCTCTCTACAATCTCTTTCATACTGTACTGAGCTTTAATTTCTTCTACCGTCATATTCCAGCAACTCCAATATCCTACGCCCAGTGCTTCTTTTATCGCAAAATAAAAATTCCACTCCATAAGCAATATGAGCTCTGTATATTTCATTCATCAGAGAACGGCCAGAAACTTTTGAGTATGGATTTTTCCATGCAGCCACATCTTTGATAGAATGAATTTTCCCTCCGTGCTCACAAAGAACAATCATCTTAATACCGTCTGCTTTAGATCTTCGTATT
The DNA here is from genome assembly GCF_964238185.1 of Lachnoclostridium sp. Marseille-P6806. Lineage (NCBI taxonomy): Bacteria > Bacillati > Bacillota > Clostridia > Lachnospirales > Lachnospiraceae > Lachnoclostridium > Lachnoclostridium sp. Marseille-P6806. The sequence goes on along the minus strand of NZ_CAXSLG010000004.1, from coordinate 132,255 downwards.
TCTCTCCAAAATCGGCTCTGGTCACTACTGCATAGATTTTGTGTCAGCTCTATCAGGTCTTTCTTCCGGTCTACAGTGATGGTCATTTTTTCGGAATCCATATAGTCACCCGTGTCCAGTTTTTCGATTTTATATGGGATATTATGCTTATCGAAATATTCAATAATCCTTTGATTCGCCTTTTCTCGGCTATCACAAATAATCAACCAAATCCCTCCTAGTTAAACGGCAGCTCATCGTCCTCAACATCATCTGGAATGTTCACAAATCCATCAGCGTCAGTCTTTGGAGGGATATTGGATCCATTATTACTCTTGCTTCCGCAGAAATTCACTTTGTCAATCAGGCAGATGGTCCGGCTCTTTTTGTCCCCATCCTTTTCCCATTCCTCTGTGACCATATGCCCCTCAATAAGAATTTCCTGACCTTTTCGGAAATATTTATCCAAAAATTCTGCCGTCTGTCTCCATGCCTTGCATCTCATAAAGCATCTTGTTTCAACTTCCTTGTATTTCTCTGACCAGGCGATCGTAAATTCTGTATTAGCCACATCACTCTGAGTTCGTCCCAGTTCAATATCTGCAGTTAATCTGCCCTGTAAAATCATCTTATTTATCATTGCTATTCTCCTCACTGTCCTGTTCTTTTTTTACTCGCTTCATACACTCTAAACAAAGTTCACGACCGCAGTTTCGCTTCGATATCTCAGCCAGTTCTTCCGGATTCTTCCCTGCAGAAGCTATGATTTCCTTGCCACAATCCGCGCAGAAGATTTTTTTCATAGACGGAACCTTTGGTCGGATGCGCAATGCTTCGACCGTCTCTCCAAACGCCTTTACCTTTGCAGAGTAAACTGTTATGTATTTGCCAATCCAGTCCTCTATGTATGGGGAATCGTAAATTTTTGCAATTGTCTTACAGTTTGTCACATTCAAAATCATTGGCTTTACGCCTTTATCCGTGAAATGCGCAACTGTGCATGTCTCTTTTTTGTTATTATTGACATTGTATACATCTTCCTGTCCTACAGACTTAATCTGCAGCGTCAAGTCCTGCCCTGGCTGAAGTGCATATGAGCCAAGATAATCAGGATTTTCTAATTTCTTCCAGTGTGTCTTATCCATCAATATCCTCCTCCAACAACTCTGTCACCATGTTTTCCGCCCCCTCGTATCCGTACCAATTCCCAGTTTCCTTACACTGGTGATAAATCCCAATCAGTTCCCGGAATTTATCGTACCCCTGCTGAACGAACTCCGGCGTGCAAATATATACTCGAACCGCATAGGGTGGCTTCTTTTCCTGGGCGACAAATGCAAATCTGTACTGTTCGAACGTGTTCTGAAACACGCCTTCTGTATACATACCTGCCTGGAATTTGTATCCATATTTCCTACAGGACCGCTCAAAGTGCCCATCTTCGCAGGAATCTGTTGTTTTATAGTCAACGATATATTTCTCACCATTCCATTCAGAAATGCAATCTACCCGACATTTACACACTTCCCCGGTTAAATCATCCTTCCAGAAAAATGACTGCTCAACAGCTCCAGACAGAAGCGCTGCCGCTACCTCATTTTCCTTTACAGCCTTTGCCATTTCTGCAATTACTTCATAATCATCGCTGGAAATAATTTCCTTATCTGAAAACGCAGATACGAACTCTTCCCACGCTTTTCGTCCGGCCACTGTTCTCCTATTTACATCCGGAGCAATAGCGAATTCTGAAAAGAAGCTGTTCGGCTCCAAAATAGCTTTATGTGTCGCTCTTCCAAATGCAAGAGCCTTGCTGTCAGAGTCCGGATGCTCCTGCGACCATTTAAAGTGCAGCGGGCTCTTTGCTATCTTCCATAACTCTGACCGGCTGATTCCGTATGTAGCTCTATATTCATTTTGCGTCACAATATCCCTCCTCTTTATCAAAAACCACCCTGTCAACGGATTCCAAAATGATTAAACTGACCAGATCCTTCATAGATAGAGTGCATTCGTTGTAGATCTCAATCAGTGCGTTATATGCACTCGGAGAAATCCGAATAACCTGACTGGTTTCCACTGGCTCTCGTTTTCTTACTGGAACATGAATCATACCATCCTTCACTCTTCTTCCTCCTTATACCAGTTCCCGGAGTAGTACCACTTCACAAACTCCTCTCGCTCATCTTTTGTACCATTTGCGCAACGTTCCAAGGCGTATCTAAAAGCCTTGTCATCATCTACTACAGTTCCTTCTTCAGGTCCAAGTCCAATGTACGGCATTCTTTCTCCTCCAGTTCAACTCCCAATATGGCAGCTATCACATCACAAGGAGCCCAATTGTCCTTCTGTGCGTTCAAACATCTTCCTGCTGCATTAATCCGCTCCATGAGCATTAAGAGCTCTTCTGACGGATTTTCGGGGTAAAATGTATCTTTCACCATCTTCTCATCCCTCCCTACAGCTTTTTAATTTTGACCAGCGCATCCACCAGAGGATTAATGCCACCAGCTTTCAGCTCTTCTTTGATTTTCTCCTCAAACCTCTTATACACTTCAACCATGGCATCGATGTATTCCGTCCGGCTCTCGGATGCCAGCTCCAGGATGCGCGGGATGCCAGCTGATAACGTTCCTGTTACTCTTTTGAGGCTGGTTTCCCCCGTAAATATCATACGTGCGCTTTCTTTGTCAGGAAAAAATGCAATAACCGCATCTTTCTCAAATTCTCTTACCTGTCCTTTGTACTCAATTCTCACTTTTACCATTGCAATCCTCCTCTAAATCCCCTATAATAAGGGTGTATTGTTTTTTTATTTCACCGCCCTGGGAGTTGCCGCTCCTGGGGTTTCTTTTTGCCACTTTCCGATAGTCGCATCCACTCTATCTGCTTCCCGGAACGCATAAGCATGTCCGGTTCCGCCGCCAACAGCTGAAATTGTGACAGAATTCATGTTATTCTTCTTCCGGTAATCCTCCGCCATGTCCAGCAGCACCTGGAGCCCTTCCTGTGCCTGTGTCATCGTCCTCACCTCCTCTCAAAACACCACTGGAACCCACGTAGTCAGTGAAAACACAAAAATTACTGTCCCCAACAGGCTCCAGAGGAACTTATTCTCAGCCCGCAATCCGCTGATTTCATTTTCTAACTTCTCCAGTTCCACCACCAGCGCCGGATCCACCAACGGGCCGGGACCGGCGGTAACAGCTGCGTAACTCAGCGCCGGATGAGGCGCTTCTTTAAATCTCACCATGTCAACTTCCTCCCTATAAATTTCTCAAGCTTGTGTCGGTGGATATTGTACTCACTCTTCTCCACTCGCCCCAGCTTGTCCTTTTCAATAACCTCTCCCAAATCCCACAAACCGCGCTTCATGCGTTCCCGGACTTTCTGGGACGTACATCCGATTTCCCGGGCTGCCTCAGCTGCAGTAAGGATTTCTTTCATAGGGCTCACCTCCTACTCATCTGGCAAATTTCCTTTTTCTGTGCTACAATCTCCTATATAAATTACAAAGGAGAATATATATGTTTCTAACCATTGCTACCGTTTCATCTATTGGTTCTCAATCCTCTTCGTTTTTTTCTTCATTAGCACCATCTGACTGGATTCAGATATGTGGCATTATCGCTTCTACCATTACCAGTATCGTGGCTATCAAAATATCTATTGATACATTACGTCAAAATAATAAAATGATAGAAGAATCCACCCGCCCCAACATCCAAATATATCCAGTCTATCTGAATAGTTTACTTTACATCATCATTAAAAACTTCGGAGCCTCTGAAGCAATCATTGATGAAGTGAAGTGTAGTCATAAATTTACAGAAGCAGAATATTGCGGTGATATAAACGAAAACGGATTTGAAAAATTACATGGAGCTATTTTTTGTCCTGGTTACGCTTTAAGATGCCCTCTTGTCGCTCACTCGGTCACAAATGAGACATTTCAATTTGAGGTATCTTATCATTCCTCGGAAAAGAAATATCATGCTAATTTTGCATTCAATCCATATTCAAATGCGCCATTTGCAGATACCTATCCATCTGGGCGTAATGCCGAAAAGCATCTCGAACATATCGCAAACGAACTCCACGACATTGTAAAAATGAAACTATAATGCACCTGCAAGAACCGTTGCGATATTTATCAAGGCAACGCCAGACCAAAGCCATGTTATTGCAGTCAAATCAGTACATTTACTTTTTACTGATTTGACTACACCTATGGCGAATACAGATAAGCCAACTAGCATTAAAGCGATGCAAACACTCAACTCTTCTTCACCTCCTACTCCTCAGTCTGCTCTTCCAGCAACTCCTCGACAGAAACACCGAAGTATTTCGCTAAAATCAGAAGTTTGTCTACCTTCGGGGTGTAGTTTCCATATTTCCAGCTAGACAGTGTAGCGGTAGAGATTCCAGTATCCATGGCCACGCGATAATCCGTTATCCCTCTTTCATCCCTTAAAGTAGCGTAATTTTTGTACAAGAATAACACCTCCTTTTTATTATTTATATTGACATTATCTAAGATTTCTTATATAATCAAAGTACCACCTAAGTTAATTAAGAAATCAAAGCCTATGTCATTGTATTTAGCTTAGTTTTCTAAGCTATGTATATAAGATAGCATAGTTTTCTTAGCTTGTCAATAATTTTAGCTAATTTTTCTAAGCTATTTTATTTTAGGCGGAAAGGACTGAATATGTATGACATTTTTGAGCGCCTGTTAAATGAACGAGGAGTAACAGCATACCGTGTGGCAAAAGAAACAGGAGTGACCACTGCCACTCTTACAAACTGGAAGAAGGGGAACTATACTCCAAAACAAGATAAGTTACAAAAAATAGCGGATTATTTTGGAGTTACAATAGAATACCTGATGACTGGAGAAAACAGCTCCGAAGTTCCTTCTCCTGTTCTGACCGCCAGAGATGAGCGGGATATAGAAAAGATTTTAGAGAATACCAGAAACCAGTTACTGAATCAGGAAGGGCTGATGTTTGACGGAAAGCCAGCCAGCCCGGAAGCTATCGATTCTATTCTGTCAGCAATGAGAGTAGGCATGGAAATGGCGAAAGAAAAGAACAAACAGCTCTACACACCAAAAAAGTATAAAAAGGACTGATGCCTAAATGGATATAAAACAAAAAGCGGACTCTCTGGCACGAAAATACAGAACCAGGAATCCGTTTGAGATATTGCAAGGCTTGAATGCCATCCTTGTATTTGCTCCGTTAATCGACACCAGGGCTTTTTACCAGTATTTTCAACGGAACAACATTATCTATATAGATGAAAACCTACCTCGTCACGAGCAGGCTTTTGAATGCGCCCACGAAATGGGACACATGTTTTTACATAAAAAGGCCAATACGATTTTTATGGACACCAGAACAGAACTAAACACTTGCCGCTATGAACGGGAAGCTGACCTGTTTGCTATGTCCCTGCTCGTCAGCGATGATATGATAGCGGAATATCAGCAATGCAGCATTGACCAGATTTCCCGTGCTTTAGGATACGAGAAAAGGTTGATTAAATTAAGGTTAAAACAGCCATAGGCGTTTTAATAAACACAAAAGAAGGGAGGGGAGGTACTGATGATTTGTCCTTTTTGCAACGGGGAGATTTTAAACGATAGCATATTTTGTTCACTGTGCGGAAAGCGCATAGAAGAGCCGCCTACTGAGGTAATTGTTTCAGATTGCGAAGTGTGTCCGAGATGCGGAAATAGTAATCCAAAGGGATCTAATTTCTGTTCCAATTGTCGCGCGCCATTATCAAGTACAGCAATGGCAAAAACAAAAGAATATAATGAGATTCAGGCTCAACGGGCACAAGTTAAAATGCAGGCAATGGCGCTGAAGACTCAGCAAGAGCAATTACAGCTCCAGCAACAGCAATATGCCTCTATGGCTAAATGTCCTCGTTGTGGTTCTACTTCGTTGTCAGGAAATAAAAAAGGTTTTGGGATTGGAAAAGCGGTGGTAGGTGCTGCATTAATTGGCCCACTGGGACTTATGGCTGGCAATATTGGCGCTCACAAAGTACAGGTGACCTGTTTAAATTGCGGCAAAAAATTTAAGCTTTAAAGGGGGAGTGTGTTATGTATTGTAGAAAATGCGGAACACAATTCGATGGGAATTTTTGCCCGAATTGTGGCGAACCCGCAAAAACTGTGCAAGAAACTGACAAGTCTTTTTTCACAGTTCCAGAACAGCCCAAAATAAATAGTACAGTTACAAAAATGCCATTTTATTCACGAACGTGGTTTATTATCCTTGTAACGTTTTGCTGTTGCTTCCCGCTTGGTATTTTTTTGATGTGGAAGTACAAAAAGTTTAATAAGCCAACTAGAATCGCAATAACTTTGTTATTCATAGTTATGACAGGCATCGTAATGGTATCACCTCGTAATCCACAACAAGATCTGGAAATTCAAGATGTATCTAGCGATATTGAAAACAAAAACCAGCATCTCATAGTTTTTGATGCAGCTCAATTTTATACCGAAGAAAATGGAGAATATCGCCCATTTCACGAATCTGAGGTAATTGAATTAATTGGAGAGCCTGAATCTATTGAAGAATGGGACTATACATCACCAACTGGATTAATATATCCCATTCGCTCCTTAACCTATGAAGACGGTGAATACGTGTATGAATTCAACAACGACTACCTTTTAAGGATACAGATTTTTAAACCTTTTGAATACGAAGAACGAGACTCTTTTATCGAAATGTTTAATTTGCCAAGATATTCAGACACCACTATTGATGACAACGGATTAAATTATCATGCTCGTCGATGCGGAGTATATGATTTATGGCTAATGGATATAACTGATACAACTGTAGGCACTACCTACATTACTTATTTCTCTGGCGTATTTGACTAACGCGCGAAACTTAGAAAGCAAAAACCGCCCCTGCTACCAACAGGAACGGTTTTCACATAGATTTTCTCTTGCCGGATTACTCCAGGAAGATATACTCTACACCCAAATAAAGTATATCATTTCTGGAACGTCCTGGCAAGGGGCGTATTTTTTATACCCAAAAAGGAGGAAATGATATTATGCCAAGACGAAAAAAGCATCCGAAGCTCCCAAATGGCTTCGGCAGCATCAAAAAACTGTCCGGGAAGAACCGCGTAAACCCTTATGGTGTTTACCCGCCCACCACAGAATTTGACCTGGAGGGGCGTCCTGTTCCGGTCAAGGCTATCGCCTATGTGGATGACTGGCTGTATGGTGTCTCCATTTTGACCGCCTATCATGCTGGCAGTTACATCCCCGGCGTTTATCCACCCAGGCCAGAACCGCAAACCGGCATCGCCACAGTAGGCCTGGAGACGGTTGCAAAGGCTCTTCTGGCCGATTATAGCCGCATCCGCTCTGTAATCACAGGGGAAGAGGAGAAACCGCCGGAATTGACATTTGCTGAGGTCTACGAGCGGTTTTATAAGGATAAATACGAGCTATCAAAAAAGCAGTACTCAGAGAGCTCTAAGGCTCTTACCAGAGCCGGCTTCCGAAACTGTTCCGTGTTGCATGATAAGCATTTTGTGTCTCTACGCCACAGCGACCTGCAGCAAGTTGTAGACTCTTGTCCGCTCAAACATGCAAGCCTGGAAACCATTGTCTCGCTCTTCCATCAGATGTATGCTTTTGCTGACCGGGAAGGTATATGTGACAAGGATTACTCATCTAACGTCAAAATCAACATTGCTGATGATGATGAGCACGGCGTTCCATTTTCAGAGGATGAGCTACAAGTGCTATGGCAGCATCAGGAAGATCCGGTTGTGGAGTTTTTACTGATTATGTGTTACTCTGGATATCGGATAGCCGCCTACAAAACGATGAAGGTCAATCTTGCCGAGCAGTACTTTCAGGGCGGCATCAAAACAAAAGCTGGGAAAAACAGAATTGTGCCTATCCACTCTGCCATCCTCCCGCTGGTTAAACGCAGATTAGAAAAGGACAGCGGATTATTAACAGTGTCGTCATTTACGTTCCGGCGGTATATGTCCGACAAATTAGATGCCCTTAATCTGCCCCGCCACACTCCGCACGATTGCAGACATACCTTTGCCTGGCTGTGTGAAAAATATGGAGTTTCTGAAAATGACCGGAAAAGGATGTTGGGTCACAGTTTCAAAAGTGATATTACAAACGCCGTATACGGCCATCGAACCGTGGAAGAGCTGCGCGCAGAAATTGAGAAAATAAAAGTGTGTCGCTAATTTGTCGCTAACCGTCTCAATTTATCGCTTTTTTTAAGGCGCTAAAAACACTCTTCTAAAACATCGATTTTCCCTTATTTTACAAGGTTTTTAGGCGTTTTTCTTATAAATAAAACGTCACGAAAAAAACCGAAATTTTTAAAAAAATATTAAAAATCGGGTAGGACCAAATTTTGATCCTACCCGAAAGTAAACAAATAGTATTGTTTTGTTTTTTAGAACTTGCCAGCCTTTGCTGCTTCCTCGATGGAAACTGCAACTGCAACAGTCATACCAACCATGGGGTTGTTTCCTGCACCGATCAGACCCATCATCTCTACGTGAGCCGGAACAGAAGAGGAACCTGCGAACTGTGCATCAGAATGCATACGGCCCAGAGTATCGGTCATACCATAGGAAGCCGGACCTGCTGCCATATTATCAGGATGCAGAGTACGTCCAGTACCACCGCCGGAAGCTACAGAGAAGTACTTCTTGCCTGCTTCCAGTCTCTCCTTCTTGTAGGTACCAGCTACCGGATGCTGGAAACGGGTCGGGTTGGTAGAGTTACCGGTAATGGAAACGTCTACGTTCTCTTTCCACATGATTGCAACGCCTTCCGGAACGCTGTTAGCGCCGTAGCAGTTTACTTTTGCACGAAGGCCCTCAGAATAGGACTTGCGGGATACTTCCTTAACCTCGTTGGTGTAAGGATCATACTCTGTTTCAACGAAGGTAAATCCGTTGATACGGGCAATAATCTGAGCTGCATCCTTGCCCAGACCGTTTAAGATAACGCGCAGAGGTTTCTGGCGAACCTTGTTTGCTTTCTCAGCGATACCGATAGCACCCTCAGCTGCTGCGAAGGACTCGTGGCCAGCCAGGAATGCGAAGCACTCAGTCTCCTCTTCCAGAAGCATCTTGCCCAGATTTCCATGTCCCAGACCTACCTTACGGGTATCTGCTACAGAACCAGGGATACAGAAAGCCTGCAGACCTTCACCGATTGCTGCTGCTGCGTCAGCTGCTTTTCTGCAGCCTTTCTTGATTGCGATAGCTGCACCAACGGTATAAGCCCATTTTGCATTCTCAAAGCAGATCGGCTGAATGCCTTCTACCATCTTGTATACGTCAAGACCTGCGTCTTTTGTAATCTTCTCAGCTTCTTCGATAGAAGCAATGCCATAGCTGTTTAATACTGCATCAATCTGTTTGATGCGTCTCTCATATGATTCAAATAATGCCATGATATGTAGTATCCTCCTTAAAAAATTCGTTTACCGCTTTCTTTATTCCTGTCTCGGGTCGATGATCTTAACAGCATCAGCTACACGGCCATACTGACCTTTTGCTTTCTCCCATGCAGTATTCGGGTCATCACCCTTCTTGATAAAGTCAGTCATCTTACCAAGGCTTACGAACTGATAACCGATGATATGATCGTCTGCATCCAGAGCGATACCGGTTACATAACCCTCTGCCATCTCCAGATAACGCGGGCCTTTTTTCAGAGTTCCATACATGGTACCAACCTGAGAGCGAAGGCCTTTTCCCAGATCCTCCAAACCTGCGCCGATGGGAAGACCATCCTCAGAGAAAGCACTCTGGGTTCTTCCGTATACGATCTGCAGGAATAATTCTCTCATTGCAGTGTTGATTGCGTCACAAACCAGGTCAGTATTCAGAGCCTCCAGAACCGTTCTGCCCGGCAGAATCTCAGATGCCATGGCTGCGGAATGGGTCATACCGGAACATCCGATGGTCTCAACCAGAGCCTCCTGGATGATACCCTCTTTTACGTTCAGGGTCAGCTTACATGCGCCCTGCTGCGGAGCACACCAGCCGATACCATGTGTCAGACCAGAAATGTCCTTCACTTCCTTCGCCTGTACCCACTTTGCCTCTTCCGGGATCGGAGCGGCGCCATGATGTACGCCCTGCGCAACGGTGCACATTTTTTCTACTTCATGTGAATAAATCATGTTAAAACTCCTTTCAACTGTGTAATGTCCTGAAGTACGCGTTATAACAGTCCATAACACTCTGGATTGTTAATTTTATCACACCATACTTAATCTTATTTTCTCATAAAAACACAAAATAGTCCAGTCCTTTTTTGCGTTTTTTGTAACTTACTGTAATAGTTCTGCCATGCGAAGCTTCAGACAGAAAAAAACGTTGAAAGCTTGTTTTCATAAGATTTTTTCTGTCTGAAACTTCATAGGGCAAACGCCCGATGCTTCTTGTCCGCTATAAGCGGTCAAGAAAATGCATGGCTGAACTGTTACACTTCCTGTATCGGTTCAGTTAGGCACAAAATTCTGTTTTTCCTTCATCTGTCTCAGCTCCTTTAAAATCCCGGACACAATTACAGTTGCCAGAACAAAGGTCAGCATATCTGCTATGGGCTGAGCCATCTGAAGTCCGAGAATGCCGAACAGCTTCGGAAGAATCAGAAGCGCCGGAATCAAAAACAGTCCCTGACGTCCCATAGCTACCAGAGATGCCCGAAATCCATAGCCAATAGACTGAGTCAGCATGTTCACCATAATAACCCAGGCCTGGAACGGCATTGTCAGAAGCTGAAGCCGCAGAGCCAGGGTTCCGATTTCAATTACCTGCAGATCCTCTCTGCGGAAAGCTGTAATAATCGGGCGGCTGATTCCAAAGGAGACAATTCCAAATGCTGTCAGCATAATTACAGCTACCTTCACGCAAAACCAAAAGGCCTCCAGAACCCGATCATACCGTTCCGCACCGAAATTGAAGCCGCATACCGGCTGAAATCCCTGCCCAAAGCCTATCAGGCTGGAGTTAATAAACATCATAAACCGAGTCACAATAGACATAGCTGCAATGGCTGCATCCCCATAAGGCCCTGCTGCAAAATTCAGAATTACTGCTGCTGCGCTTGCCAGACCCTGGCGGCAGAAGGAGGGAAGGCCTGCGTGAAGAATTTCACCGTACACCTTTCCCGATGGCCGGAATTTGGAAAGCTGAATTTTAATACAGTCCGGACGGGCATTGCACTGATAAAGCAAAATACAAAAACTGATAATCTGACTGACCATAGTAGCAATGGCTGCCCCTGAAATTCCCAGATCCAGGCCAAAAATCAAAAGGGGATCCAGAATCATATTCAAAATCCCGCCAACTGTAATTCCCACCATGGCAAAAACAGCATTTCCCTGAGAACGAAGGATATTATTCATAACAAAGGAGGTCATCATAAACGGCGCCCCAATCAGAATATATCTTGCATAATCCTGAGCATAGGGAGCAATGGTTTCCGTGGCTCCAAGAAAAAACACCAGCTGCCGGGAAAACAAGGTGCCTACTGCCAGGATCCCCACTCCGATAATAGCTGCTGTATAAAAAGCTGTTGCCGCAAATACGCCTGCCCGCTCCTCATCCCGATTTCCCAGAGAACGGGAAATGTGGTTTCCGCTTCCCATGCCCAGAGTAAACCCGATTGCCTGAATCATGGACATCGCTGAAAACATAACACCTACGGCTCCTGATGCACTGGTACTGAGCTGACTGACAAAAAATGTATCTGCCATATTGTAAATAGACGTTACCAGCATACTGATAATCGTAGGAACTGCAAGTCTGGGAATCAGGCGGTTTACCGGTGTTTCAATCATCTGTCTGTATTTTTCTTCCTTCGTCATTCCTCTGGCCATAGGCTTCTCTCCTTTTTCATTCTGTCTCCTGCCGTTTCTTTACTCTGCCTTTTTATGCCATTTCTCCGGCAAATTTCCTGTTTCTGAATAACTTTTTCTCTTTCCTGTCCTTCTTATGCATGGGCTGCTGCCTGTGGCTCACGGGGAAGTCTCCTCAGAATCCATACATAATAAATAACAAATACAATTCCCTTCATTACGCTGGTAAGTGTCAGAGCCCACCAGATGCCGTCCAGCCCCAGTCCGGTTTTTCCCAGCACCAGAGCCAGCGGGATTCTTGCCGCAGTCAGAATAATGGTAATCACAGAACAGGACAGTGTTTTTCCCATTCCCTGGAGAGCGCCCCCTGTTACCAGCTCCTGGCACATAGGCATCTGCCCCAGCCCCAGAATCACAAGATAATGAATGCCAATGGGCAGAATTTCCTCCTCCTGAATAAACAGGCGGAAAATGGGCTCTGCACCAAAAACAAGGATACAGGAGGTGATAATTCCCCAGATTCCAATAAAGAGTACTGCAATTCCATAGCTTTTCTTTACCCGGTCATACTGCTTTGCCCCATAGTTCTGTCCTGTAAAGGCATTCATAGCTGAGCCAAAGCCCTCTGCTGTCATCCAGGAAATACATTCCACCTGGCCTCCTACCCTCTGGACTGCCACCGCTGCATCTCCCCAGGAGGCAATCATTCTGGTAAGCACCATGGAAATCCCGGAGTACAGCATTGTCTGAAACGCAGATGGTGTTCCCACAGCCAGAATCGTCCGAAAAAATTCCCAGGGAACCTTTTTCCACAGACCGATTTTATGAAGCAGAACCGGTTCCCGGGAAGCTCTGATCGTCAAAACAAGGGTAACCGTCATCTGTGCCGAAACTGTAGCCAAAGCAGCGCCTGCTGCTTCCATTCTTGGAAAGGGTCCTATTCCGAAAATCAGAATGGGATCCAGGATCATGTTCATAGCCAGTCCGATACAGTTTGCCAAAAAAGGGGTTTTGCTGTCCCCTACTGCCGTAAATAATCCGGTCAGAGTCTGGTTCAAAAACGGGAACAGAATCAGGCCGCAGGTAATCCGAAGATAGACCTTTGCCGCCTGTGCTGTTCCAGCGCTTTCCAGGCGGAAAAATCCAATCAGAGGATCCGCGCACAGATTGACAATCAGGGCAAAGGCAAGAGCAAGAAGCACTGTCAGCTGCAGGGCTCCTCTCCCGTAGACCCTCGCTTCCTCTCTCTGCTGTTTTCCCAGACTGTGCGCCACCTTAACCTGTCCGCCCATTTTTGCCAGCATCACGATTCCGGAGGAAAACCAGGTATACATTCCTGCTGCTCCCACTGCCGTTACCGCATGGCTTCCAACTCGTCCAATCCACGCCATATCAGTCAGATTGTAGGCGGTCTGAACCAGGGAGGTTGCCATAATCGGCAGAGCAAGTCCTGTCAGAGACGGAAAAATATGTCCGTTCAGTAAATCAATGTGATGGGATTCTTTTTTCATATCTTCTGATTCATCCTTTCTTCCTATATCATCCTTTTCTCCGCGTCACAGAAAAAGACGGGTGCCGCATTTTTCCTGCAGCACCCTACTGATTCCAGCGGTATTCCCGCCTCAATTTTTTTAATTTTTATTGCGCAGATATTCATCAATTCCCTTTGCGCCGTGTTTTCCTGCCTCCATGGCAAGAATAACTGTAGCAGCTCCGGTTACTGCGTCGCCGCCTGCAAATACGCCCGGACGGGAAGTCTGTCCGGTTTCCGCTTCTGCAACAATGCATTTGCGCTTATTGATTTCCAGACCTTCTGTAGTAGAGGAAATCAGCGGATTCGGAGAAGTTCCCAGTGACATAATCACAGTGTCTACCTCCATCACATAGTCAGAGCCTTCGACTTCTACGGGTCTTCTTCTTCCAGAAGCATCTGGCTCGCCTAACTCCATTTTACGAACTACCATTCCCTTTACCCAGTCATTTTCATCAGTCAGAATCTCTACGGGGTTGGTCAGAAGGTTGAAAATAACACCTTCCTCCTTTGCATGATGAACTTCCTCCACACGAGCCGGAAGCTCTGCCTCACTGCGGCGATATACAATATGTACCTCTGCTCCAAGACGAAGCGCTGTTCTTGCAGCATCCATTGCTACGTTTCCGCCGCCTACAACAGCTACCTTTTTTCCTGCCACAATCGGGGTGTCATAATCCTCACGGAATGCCTTCATCAGGTTGTTTCTGGTCAGATACTCATTGGCGGAAAATACGCCGTTGGCATTCTCACCAGGAATTCCCATAAATTTCGGAAGACCTGCACCGGAACCGATGAAAACAGCCTCAAAGCCTTCCTCATCCATCAATTCATCAATGGTTACGGACTTTCCGATAATCACATCTGTCTCAATGGTCACACCCAGCTTTTTCACATTTTCAATCTCGCTGCGGACAACGGAATTCTTCGGAAGACGGAACTCCGGAATACCGTAGGTCAGAACGCCGCCCGGCTCGTGAAGAGCTTCGAAAATCGTTACCTCGTAGCCCATCTTTGCCAGATCGCCAGCACAAGTCAAACCTGCAGGGCCGGAGCCCACAACAGCCACCTTATGACCGTTTTTCTCAGCTGTTACCTTGGGTACAAAACCATTCTCTCTGGACCAGTCTGCAACAAAGCGCTCCAGCTTTCCAATGGAAATCGGCTCGCCCTTAATACCACGGATACACTGTCCTTCACACTGGCTTTCCTGAGGACATACCCGTCCGCAGACAGCAGGAAGTGCAGATGATTCTGCAATAATATTGGCTGCTTCTTCAAAATTGCCGGCCTCTACTTCTTTGATAAATCCAGGAATATTGATGGAAACAGGACATCCGCCCATGCACTTGGCATTTTTACATTTCAGGCAGCGGGAAGCCTCCTCCATTGCCTCTTCTTTATTATAACCATAGCAAACCTCTTCAAAATTCGTTGCGCGAACCTTCGCATCCTGCTCTCTTACAGGAACTTTCTTTAATACGTCCATGATTTTATCCTCCGATCTGATTCCTCTGTTCTGCCATTAATCGTTGCAGTGGCCGCAGCCGCCATGATGAGTATCACCCTCGATTGCCTTTAACATTGCCCGGCCTTCTTCTGTCTTATACATCTGCTGGCGCTTCATAGCTTCATCAAAGTTTACCAAATGGCCATCAAACTCCGGTCCGTCTACACAGGCAAATTTCACTTCTCCGCCTACGGTCAGACGGCATGCTCCGCACATACCGGTTCCGTCTACCATAACAGGGTTCATGCTGACAATGGTTGGAAGCTCCAGCTCCTTAGTCAGCTTGCAGACAAATTTCATCATAATCATCGGTCCGATGGCAACACAAACGTCATAGTGTTTTCCCTGATTCTTTACCAGATCCTCAATCACACTGGTTACCATGCCTTTTCTCTCATAAGAACCATCGTCTGTGGTAACATAAAGATTTCCTGCTACCTGACGCATCTCATCCTCCAGAATCAAAAGATCCTTTGTCTTGGCACCTACAATGACATCTGCCTCAATGCCATGCTCTTTCATCCACTTTACCTGAGGATATACCGGCGCTGTTCCCACACCGCCTGCCACAAACAGATATTTGCGTTTTTTTACTTCCTCCAGATCATCCTTTACAAACTCAGATGGCTGTCCCAGCGGTCCTACAAAATCCTGGAAGGCATCTCCGGCCTTCAATCCGGACATTCTCAGAGTAGAAGCACCTACAATCTGGAATACAATGGTAACGGTTCCCTGTTCCCGGTTATAATCGCAGATTGTCAGAGGAATCCGTTCTCCCTTCTCATCTATTTTGACAATTACAAACTCTCCCGGCTGACAGGCTCTGGCCACACGCGGGGCCTCCACATCCATCAGAAAAATCTTATCAGCCAGCTGTTCTGCTTTCAAAATTCTGTACATATTGATCCTCCCATGTTCTGCTGCTGCAAAATATTTTATCATGTATTCTAAGGGTTTTATTGTTCCTCAGAAACTGTTTCTTTTATCAGTTCCATTCTCTTATCATTTCCCGGTTCTCTGCTTCTCATATACGCGGTAGGTATAGCAAAGATCAAAATATGTCTGCTCATCGCTTTCCTCCGTCATCTCCCATTCCCCAGACTCTTCCAGGTTGGGAAAATGTGCATCTGCGGAATATGCAAAATCAATCCAGGTAATTTCTGCCCGGCTGCAGTAGGGCAGAAACTGGCGGTAAATACTCTCTCCGCCAATAATATAAATATCATCTGGTCCGTAGTTCTTTAAAAGCTCCAGACACTCCTCTACACTGTGACAGACATCTGCGCCCTTCACACGGTACTCCGGATCCCTGCTTAAAATCACATTTCTCCGGCCATAGAGAGGCTGGCCGCCTGGAAGCGTATCCAGAGTCTTCCGGCCCATTACAATCACCTTGCCCAAGGTCATATCTCGGAACCGCTTCTGATCCTGCGGAATCGTTACAAGAAGCTGGCCCTTCTGGCCAATGGCCCAGTGGCTGTCTACTGCTGCAATATAAATCAAATTGGATCACTTCTTTCCGGTATTCTGTCTTCCTCTTCTGCAAGAATCAGCTCTTTGGCGTAAGGCAAAGTCTTTATCCAATCGCAGAAGGTATGCCATTCCTGCAGCTTATGGCTGCGGCGGGCATAATACATATTAATCAGATTCTCATAATTCATCGTACAGGTACGCATCTGGTTATAGCTGGAAGGAAGAAGCTGAATCATATCGTACCAGTAAGCCTTTTCCTTCGTTTCCATGTACTTCAGGCGAATTTTCTCCAGCTGCTCCACTACCGTTTTCATATACTCCAACGTTTCCGGAGTCATATGATCGTGACTGAAATCATCCAGTTCAAAGGGGCGGCTGTGAATCTTATGCATCGTGCTGGTAGAATTGGCAACCGTAGCCACTTTATAAGTATCATACTCCTTCCACCAGTACATGGGAGCCGTAATATCAACGGAAACAAAAACCTGACGAAGATACTTGCGGTGATCGCCGGTTCCTGCCTTTCTTAAGCGCTTTGCCAGATCCAGATCATTGGGTCCCAGCACATACTCTCCGTTTTCATTGTAGCCGCTGTCCATTCTTCCCCAGCTGTTCATGGGATTTCTTGCACCGCGAATGGCATTCTCCAGATTCATAACGCTTGTGCGTTCTAATGTTATCATGTGGAATTCCTTTCTGTTTTCTGCTATTTTCATTCTCCTTCGGGGAAATTCATTTTCTGCTGAAAGCATAGCCTGTCTCTCATTATAACCAAGGAAAAAGCGCATAGCAAGACTTTTTTTGTAAAACTGTTAAGGTTTCGACAATCTGTTCTTCTTATTACCTGCTTCCGGGAGCCATATCCTCTCTGGTATCCACATCCTCCAGCTCCCGCGGATCCCCTGTTTCATACCGGTATACCTCCTGCGGATGGGCAGACAGAATTGCTCTTCCTCCCTGGTCTCCCAAAAGCCCCTTGAGCTCCGGTACATAGTCTACAGAAAAGACGGCAGGACTTCCGTCTCTTCCCCGGCAGGAAACTGTTCCAAGACCTGTTTTTCCTGCTTTCCAGCCATTTACCAGGCCGGAAATGGTCTTTTTCGTCAGCCAGGGCTGATCGCATACAGCAAAACAGATTCCATCCAGGCTTCCCTGCTCCAGTTCCTGTTCCAGCGCCTCCAGGGCAAGATGAATGGAATGAGAAACTCCAAGGCTGCTGTCTCTGTTTTCTACTGTTGTAAAACCGTATGCTGTCCCGCTCTGAAGAATCTCCTCGTACTGGCTTACCAGAATTTTTCTGCGGAAAACTGTTTTGGAAAGTCCCGCTGTCTCCTCTAAAATATGGCGGTACATAGGCATACCGTCTACCGGAACCAGCAGCTTGTTGCTTTCAAAGCGCCTGCTGTCCCCGGCAGCAAGAACGACCAGAACAGTCCTTGGATTTGCAGTCTGATGGCAGAGAATTGCCTCCAAAACCCCTCCTCCGATAGAAGAGGCCTTGTCTGATACAGTAAAGCAGTGCTTTCTCTCGCACCGGGGATCTACGTCTCCGGATTTCATTCCCTTCGTTACCAAAACACCATCCTGTAAAAGTCCCCGCACCACACCGTCTATCTGTGCATAAATCGGAGTTTCTCCGGCATATCCCACCAGCTCTCCGGCCTTTACCTGATCTCCAATGGATACTGTGCCTCGAAATACTCCATCATCAGATGCTCGAATCAGACGTTCCAGTCCATAACCGCCAATCAGCCCCGGCACTCCTGTATTTGCAATCGCCGGGCCATCCCAGATACACCTTCCCAGATAATGGCCCCGCTTGCTTTCTACCACACAGTGACAGTCTGTTCCGGCACAGAATCCCGGTCCTATCGCAATCACTGTAGGTGCATCGGTAATGGAGGTTCCTGTATTGTATTTCGCCAAAATCGCATCTACCACTATCTGCGGCTTCATCTGCTTCACAATTTCAGACTTTTCATCTACAATTACTGCAATCCTCCCACAGCTGACAGCAGCTTTTATCTCTTCCAAAGAATGACACCGTACACCGGTCACATCTTCTACCTGCGTTTCTCCCAGATACACCGCAGGAGAAAAGGATACTGTCCGCCTTACAGTTGTCGGAACAGCAATCTCCGTCATAATAATCTGATATCCGCACCTGTGCAGCCTGAGGGCTATTCCGCTGGCTAAATCCCCAGCTCCCTTAATGACTGCCAATCCTCTGTTTTCCATTGTTTCCTTCTCCTTTTTCTGACTCATCTTTCTATTTATCGGCCGCTTTCCTATTCTTCTGCTGGAAAATCACCCCTTATTTCCGGTAGGCTGTCACAGCACATCCCTTCTGCATAGTTACGGGAAGCAGCTTCAGAATCATTTCTGCCGCCTTCAGCTCTTTTTCCCCGTCTGCCTGATTCAGCACCACCCGGTAATAGCGGCCCTGCACTCCCTTGTGGCTTCCTCTCTCATCCATAAGAATCAGGGCCAGATCCTCCGGCGTAATCACATTCTCACCCTCACGCATCAGCCATTTCCCGTATTCCCGGAACCGGAAACAGGTATCTGCAAAGGTTCCTCCCAGAGCCGACAATCCGGCGCAGGCAATCACAAGGCCTGTCTGAGGGATAATCACCGGCTCCCATTCTCCCGGAACCTTAACCGGCTTTTTCTTTGCGCCGTCCGCTTCAATCAGAATCACATCAGCCATTTGAAGTAGGCGCTCCATCTCTTCCGGCTCGCCCAGCCCCTCCGGCATACTCAGCTTATATGTCTCTTCCTCCTTCAACAGCGGCTTTCCCACTGTAAGGATTCCCCCTTCCCACATATCAGCTGTCACTTCTCTGACATGATCCACAAAGGCAGAAAGTCCGTTTTCCGGACATTGAATATGCGTGCTGGTTGTAATCAGAACACGAAGCCCCTGTTCTGAAAGCTCGTCTGCCAGCTGATAAATGGTGGTGGTTTTTCCGCCTCCGCCTACAAGAGAAATAATCCGGGGCAGCTGCTCCTTCTTCTCAAATCCCAAAGCTGCCATCAGACTTTTCGCTGGCTTCAGCTCTCCTGTTTCATGGTTCCTGGACCAAACCTGATTCATTTTTCTTCCTTCCTTTCCTTCATACACATTTCCGTTCCGTCAAAGCTGCCTCTGCGATATAAGACTCCATTCCTTCCAATAATTTCATGGAAGTTTTATTCCTGCTGGAAGCCCTATAACAGAAAAAACCGAATTTCCTGCAAAAATGACAGATCATCCGGCTTTTTCTATACGCAATGCAGAACTGCTATTTTTTAGTCATTTTCCGGCGTATGAACACATAACAGATGATGTGCGCCGTAAATGTCAATGCCCAGGATACCGGATAAGACAGATACAAAGTCTCCAGGCTCCTGTTTGATGCAAATACAGTAAAAATCCAGAAGATACGGAATCCGCAGGCTCCGGTCAGAGATACCAGCATCGGCGCCACCGAGTAGCCGATTCCTCTCAGAGCTCCCACCATTACATCCATAATTCCGCAGAGAAAATATGGGCCGCTAATCAGGCGGAGACGGTTCATTCCATACTGAATTACCTCCGGATTCGAGGAATAGATTCCCAAAAGCTGACGTCCTGCCAGAACGGCGCCTCCTCCCATCACGATCCCTACCATAATAACAATAGCCTGACAGTAAATCAGAATTTTGGTCATTCGTTTATAATTTCCTGCTCCAAAGTTCTGGCTTGTAAAGCTCAGAGCTGTCTGATACACCGCATTCATAGATGTATAAACAAAGCCTTCAATATTGGCAGACGCAGTGCTTCCCGCCATGGCAACAGCTCCAAAAGAGTTGACAGAGGACTGAATCAGAACATTGGAAATAGAAAAAACCGATCCCTGAATACCAGCCGGAAGACCAATTTTTGCAATTTTCTTTACCTTGTCCCCCTTTAGCTTCAGTTTGCTTTTCTGCAGACGGTAAGGTGCATCTGAACGCGCCAGACACTGAATAATCAGAGCAGCAGAAACACATTGGGAAATCGTTGTAGCCAGGGCAACTCCTGCTACCCCCATGGAAAACTGAATCACAAAAATCAGATTCAGAACCACATTGATCACGCCTGCTGTCAGAAGAAAATACAGCGGTCTTCTCGTATCTCCAATCGCTCTTAAAATAGCGCTTCCAAAGTTATAAATCAGAGTTGCAGGCATTCCTAAGAAATAGATCTTCATATACAAAGTTGCAAGTACCAGAACCTCATCTGGAGTTCCCATCAGCTCAAGCATCGGATCCGAAAGGAAAAATCCCACAAAAATCAGAATCACACCGCCGATCCCTGCCAGAAGAATAGAGGTATGAACCGTCTCTTCCAGATCTTTGAGCCTTTGAGCTCCATAAAACTGGGCAACCAGCACATTTGCTCCAATAGACAATCCAATAAACAGATTCACCAGCAGGTTAATCAGCGATGAAGTGGAGCCTACTGCCGCCAGCGATTCACTTCCCGCAAACCGCCCCACCACAATAATGTCTGCCGCATTGAATAACAGCTGAAGAATTCCCGACAGCATCAGCGGTACTGCAAAAACGATCAGCTTAGAAAACAGCGGACCGTTGCACATATCCATTTCATAGGTTCTGTCCCCTTTTTTCTGTGCCATGATAATCCCCTCTCTTTTTTCTCTTTTCTAAAATGAATTTGGCTGTTTTGTTTTTGCCTGAATTCCAGCGCATCCTTCCGCAGTTTTTAGTCTCTGCTGCCCAAGCTTACAGTGCCTTATAAATCACCAGCGCTGCGGCCACGCCAAGAATCCCGGCCATGGTAATTTTAATAGAAAGACCAAAGGTAATCACCACTACTCCCAGATTCAGGATCAGAGGCTCATCCAGTCCAAAGGACTGCCCGAAATTCAGCCAGGAAAGCCACGTGATCCCCTCTGCCATATTTCCCAGAAAACCACCCAGGACAATGCCTGCAAGCAAAAGCAGCAGGAGTATCCAGAAATTTCTGTTTCTCATCTTTTTCTTCCTTCCTACAGAAGCAGTTCTCTCCATGTTTCATACTGAATTTCTGCTTTTTCCACAGCTTCCAAAAGCAGCTTACGGCTGTCTGCCGGCGCTGACCAGGCAAGACCGCAGCCTGCAGTAATTTCTCTGGGCACAGGAATCATACGCCCCGGGACTCCCTGATTCTGAAATTGCTTTTCTGCTGCCATAGCTTCTGTTGTTGTATGAAACGTCATGACCATACGAAGTTCTTTTTTCCTCATCTGTCTCTCCTGCTGTTTCTGTTTTATTCCACTTCCCGGCACAGCTGCTCTACTGCATAAACAGCCATTTCTGCCTCTTCCCTGGTATTGAGATGGGAAAAGGAAAAACGAACAGCTCCCCGATCCCTGGTTTTCAGAGCCTCATGCATCAACGGCGCACAGTGGGCTCCTGCCCTGGTTTGAATTCCATATCTCTCTGCCAGCTCTCCTGCAGCCCATCCAGAATCCTCCTCCCCAATATTGAGAGAAACCACCGGAGTCCGCAAAGCTTTCCTGGAAGAAAAATCACCATACACCGTTACCTGGGAAAGTCTGCTGACCTGGTCATAAAAATACCACATCAGCTCCAATTCCTTTTTCCTCAGAATATCCTGTCCCTGTTCCCGTATGTATGTCAGCGCTGCCTTCAGTCCTGCAATTCCGTGACCATTTAAGGTTCCTGCCTCCAGGGCCACCGGCATTTGAGCGGGATGCTCTCTGCTGTAGCTTAAAATTCCGCTTCCTCCCACTATCAGAGGACGGACAGAAACTCCCTTTCGCACACAGATTCCCCCGGTTCCCTGAGGCCCTAAAAGCCCCTTATGACCAGTAAAACACAAAATATCAATGGCCATCTCCTTCATATCAATGGGAAGAATGCCTGCACTTTGAGATACATCTGCCACAAAAAGGATTCCTCTGTCCCTGCACATTGTTCCAATCGTCTTTAAATCATTCACATTGCCCGTTACATTAGAAGCGTGAGTACAAAACAGAGCCTTTGTCCCCGGTTTCAGCTCCTGCTCCAGCCTTTCCATGGAAAGACGGCCTTTTTCGTCTGCTGGTACAACACAAAGAGAGACCCCCTGCTTTTCCATCCGGTACAGAGGTCTCAGGACAGAATTATGCTCCATTGCCGTTGTAACCGCCCGATCTCCGGGATTTAATATCCCCTGAATGACCGTGTTCAGGGCAGCCGTGGCGTTAGGCGTAAAGACCACCTGCTCCGGACCGTCCCCTCCAAAAAAATCAGACAGCGCTTCTCTTGTTTCATATATCATCCGGGATGCTCCCAGACTTGCACTGTGAGCTCCCCTGCCGCTGTTTCCCAAGCAGTTCATAGCAGCTGTCACTGCCATCACCACCGGCTCAGGCTTGGGCAGTGACGTTGCCGCATGATCCAGATAAATCATAAGCTCTAAACGCCTCCTGTCAGACGCACCCAGACATCCTCCTTCGGCAGAACTCTTCCCACAACCGCATAGGGTGTATCCAGTCCCTCTGTCTGGAAATCAGATAAAATTTTCTCAGCCGTCTCCGGAGTTACGCTCACAAGCAGGCCTCCTGAGGTCTGGGGATCAAAGAAAATATCCTGCAACCACTCCTCTGCTTTACTTACGTCTGTATCCTGTCCCGCATAGGCTCTGTTTTTATATGCCCCCTCCGGAATCAGACCCATTTTGGCATACTCACAGGCAGCCGTCTGCAGAGGCAGTCCGGCTCCGTCAATTTCTACGGTAACGCCGCTTCCCTTTGCCAGTTCCAGGCTGTGTCCAGCCAATCCAAATCCAGTCACATCGGTACAGGCATGGATTTCATAACGGCCAAAAATCTGCTTTGCCTTTTTGTTTAAGGAGGTCATTACCCCAATAACTTCTGCTTCTGCTTCCTTAGAGGCCAGCTCTGCCTTAACTGCTGTATTTACAATTCCCGTTCCAAGGGGCTTGGTCAGTATCAGCACATCTCCGGCAACAGCTCCGCAGTTTTTCAAAATCCGGTCTGGATGAACAAAGCCGCTTACGCTCAGCCCATATTTGGGTACATCATCCTGAATGGAATGTCCTCCCGCCAGCACAGCTCCCGCCTCTTTTACCTTGTCTGCTCCGCCCCGCAGAATCTCTGCCAAAAACTTGGGATTGACGCAGTTTGGCCATGCAACAATATTGAGTGCCACCTTCGGCTCTCCTCCCATAGCATAGATATCACTAAGCGCATTGGCTGCCGCTACCTGACCGAACACATAGGGATCGTCCACCATTGGCGGGAAGAAATCCAGCGTCTGGATCAAAGCCACATCCTCATTCACCTGATAAATAGCCCCGTCATCGGAGGTTTCAATTCCTACCAAAAGTCTGGGATCCTCGAATTTGGGAAGGCTCTCTAAAATCCCCGCCAATGTTCCCGGTCCTATTTTTGCAGCACAGCCTGCTGTATGCGCAAGCTTTGTCAGCCTTACTTCTTCGTCTGGTATCATACTTCTTCTCCTTTTCCTGTTTTATTTATCTTCACAGATTTCTTTTGCCCCTGTCTGTCAGTCCCCGTTCTTTGCTACATCTGATGCCGGACAATGGCGTATTCATCCCCCAGCCGGTAATAAGGACAGTCGTAAAACCGATCCTCCATAAATCGCGCCATCTCATCCTCATCCAGATTAACCCCGCAGACATAGCACTCATAATCTTCATCATACTCGTAATACATACAGCTGTCACAGCTGGATTTTCTCTGTTTCATACACACCCCTCTCCCTTTTTCGTGGTGAAGCTATTAGCCTGTGCGTCCACATTTTCCTACTAAAAATTATATCACATTTTTTCTGGTATGCAAACTTTTTGGAAGATTCTCTTCTTTTTTATCTTTCCGGTTCTGTTTTCGCAGACAGAGGAACCGGAATCTCCCGGTTCAGGGCAAAGGAATAAATCAGCCGCTCCTTTACCGGTTTTCCTGTCATCTGAGTCAGGGCACGCCCATAGTAATCCAGCTGCTCCTGATAATGCTGGATCAGGATTTCCTCATTGTCCACACGATCCGTTTTGTAATCCATCAGCACCAGACCGTCCGGTTCTTCAAAATATGCGTCAATAATCCCCTGAATCAGAACCAGCTCATCTGAATCTCCTGCTCCCATTTCCCTGGCCGGAATTCCAATGATAAACTGCTGTTCCCTGTGAAGCCGCCCCTCTTCCAACGCACGAGACATCCTTTTTCCCAACGGAGACTGAAGAAAACGCCAGATAACCCGGCTGTCTATCAGAGAACGGTTTTCTTTTGTGTATCGTTTTTCCTCCACCAGCTGTTTCAGACAGGCCTCTGCCTCAAACCGGCTGTTGATACGATCCAGGGGAAGCAGCTCCATAGCCCGATGATAGGCAGTTCCTTTTACTGCTCCGCCCTTTCCCCGTCGCTTTGTCCCTGCCGTCTTTGGCTCCTCTTCATCTTCCTTTCTCTCTTCCAATGCCTCTGTCTGAACGCTTTCTGATTCATCTGTCAGCTGTCCCTGCTTTTTTAATTCCGATACAGACATTTTCGTATGCAGAAGGATGTCTGCCTCATAAGGATACTGATACGACAAATGCTTCTCCAGCATCTCTCTCCATTCCTTCTCGTACACAGTCTCCGGATCCAGGGTCTTCAAAAATTCTCTGGAAGCCCTTGTCTTCACCTGGCGCTTCAGTTCCTCTCCCACAATCTGCTGCAGAGGAATCTCCTCCATCAAAATTCTCACGCCTGTGCTTCCCAGGCTCATAAGCAGCCAGTCCAAATAGGAACCGGCTCCTGCAAGAACCGTATAGGGAATCTGGCCGTCTGCCTCTGGAACAGTTCTGTATTTTTCCAGTTTCTTTTCCAGCCCCCGATCCGTTCCCGTCATAATCAACTGCTCTTTTGCCCGGGTCATTGCCACATAGAGTACCCGCAGCTCTTCTCCCAGATTATCCAGTTCCATTTTCCGGCGCAGCACATTTTTCTTTAAGGTTGCGCTTTTCAGACGTTTTTCCAGATCCAGATAATCCGTGGCAATTCCCAGCTCCGGATCAATCAACAGGCGGCTGTAGGTGTCCTGGCGGTTGAATTTTTTCCCCATTCCAGCAAGGAACACCACAGGGAATTCCAACCCCTTACTTTTGTGAATACTCATAATCCGGACTGTATTTTCCTCTTCCCCCACAACGGAGGCTTCCCCAAAGTCTGAATGGTATTTCTTCAAATTTTCAATGTACCGGATAAAATGAAACAATCCCTTGTAGCTGGTATTCTCATATTCTACAGCCTTTTCCACAAGCATATCCAGATTGGCCCTTCTTGTCTCTCCTGCTGCCATGGCAGATACCATCCGGTAATATCCGGTATCCTCATAAACCTGATAAATCAGTTCATGTATGGGCAGATATACGCTCTGGCGGCGCAGCTTTTGTACAAGCTGCAGGAACCGGATCAGCTTTTGTGTCAGCTCGTCCTTGTCAGATTCTGCCAGCTCTGTCCATGCACGGACAGCTCCATAAATTCCCCTGTCCTGCCCTTTTGGAAGGAGTCTTTTATACCAGCCCATGAGACGTGCCAGTTCTTCATCTGTCATTCCTCCCATAGGCGATTTTAGCGCTGCTGCCAGAGGAATGTCCTGCATGGGATTATCAATCACCGACAGCATACTGAGGACCGTTTCCACTTCAACCGTAGTAAAATATCCTGTCCGCGACTCAGCATAAGCAGGGATTCCTTCATTTAAAAGAACGGAAAGAAAGGTCTCCGTCCATCCTGTCGTGCTTCTCAGCAAAATAACCATGTCCCTGTACTGCGCAGTCCGGTATCTGCCCAGCTTCTTATCCCAGACAGCCATTCCCTTTTCCGGATCAGTCATTGCCCGAATCTCTGCAGCAATCATCTTTCCTTCAATTTCTCTGGCTGTATAATCTGCTGCCTCTTCCTCCATCTGATCCAGGGCGCCCTGACCTGTATCCGTCACCAAAAGCCTGGGCAGTCCCGCTCTTAGCAGAAAAGTGGGAGACGTAGATGCTTCCTCCCCTTCTTCCTCAGAAGGAACCGGCTGGAATACCGCTCCCGGATGCAGGGCTGCCTCCTCTGTGTAGCGGATATTGCCCAGATTTTCCGTCATAATCCGAAAGAAAACATCATTTACTCCAGAAAGCACCTGTTCTCTGCTTCTAAAATTCTGATGCAGTTCAATTTTTTTCTTTTTCCCCAGACCTGCCTCATAGGGCTCATAGGTATTATATTTTTCCAGAAACAGCTCCGGTCTGGCAAGACGGAATTTGTAAATGCTCTGCTTCACATCTCCTACCATAAAAACATTATACTGTCCGAACCGTTCCCTGGACACTGCCTGCAAAAGCGCTTCCTGCACCAGATTGCTGTCCTGATATTCATCTACCAGAACCTCTTCAAACTGACTGCTCAGTTCGTCTGCTGCCTCTGTATAGACCATCCTGCCTTCTTCCCAGCGAATCAGAACCTTCAGAGCCTGATGCTCCAGGTCATTAAAATCCACCAGATTTCTGTCTCTTTTTTTCTCCTGAAAACGCCGGTCAAACTCCTCTGCCAGATCTAAGAGTACCTCTATGGCTTCTCCTGTTTTTTTCATGTCTGTAAACATTTCCTCAGGAGATGCAAAGCAGTAAAGCTCTTTCATTTTTCCCACTGCCTTTTTGACCCGATCCCGGCATCCGGTAAGATAAGCCTTTTTTTCCGGATCCGCCTCTTTGCTGCTCCGCACTGTGGCCAGCCGCTGCCAGGAAATGGCAGAAAGCTTCTCATACAGCATTTCAAAATCCTCTGCCCCGGCGGCTGCCTCCAGCTGACAAACATCCGAAGACATCATGGGGATATAAGCCTGGAAGCAGTCATCCTCCTGACACAGCTCCAGACATTCCCTCTCCTGCACAGCCAGCTCCTTCAGCTGCTTTTTTACATCCTCCATAAGAAAAGATATCCAGGGCAGGGACGGTTTTTCCTCCTCGGAAAGTTCCTTTCTGCACTGCTCCAGCCATTGCTCTGGATAGGGATTGCTCTGCGCATACTGATACACCTGCATAATATAATCTTCAATACCTGCATCGCTTTTTCCCTGTCCAAAAGCTTCCACAAACCGGATAAAACGCTCGCTTCCCTCCTGGTAAGCATCCTCGATCAGCTCTGCCATCACATCTGCCCGCAGAAGGAGCATTTCTCCCTCATCTCCAATACGGAAGGAGGGATCCAGATCCAGAAGATTAAAATGCTCCCGGATAATATTCAGGCAAAAGCTGTCAATCGTTGTAATCTTTGCGTGATGAACCAGAGCTGACTGCACCTGAAGATGCTGATTATGAGGATCCTCCAGAAGGCGGGCTTCTATGGCCTCACCAATCCGTTCCCGCATTTCAGCCGCAGCTGCATTGGTAAAAGTCATCACCAGAAGCCGATCGATATCAAGGGGATTTTCTCCCTCTGTTACCATCCGGATAATCCGCTCTACCAGCACCGCTGTCTTTCCGCTTCCGGCTGCAGCGCTGACCAGAAGGTGGCATCCCCTGCTTTCAATTACCTGCTGCTGTTCTTTCGTCCAGTTTACTGCTGTTTTTGACATATTTCCTCCCAGATTTCCTCTGTCTTTTTGTTTTTCCATTTCCGGTAATCATAACCGGGGGTTTTTTTATCAAAGCCGCAGACCGGGTGGTAGGGACAGTAATCACAGGCCGTTCTTGAACCATATTTGTATGGTTCCCGGCCAATCTCACCCTCCAGAATCTCTTTTCCTGCGGTTCTCAGCTTTTCCTTGACAAATTTCTGCAGATACCGAAAACGTTCTGTATTTGCCACAGAGGATTTTGACTCCACCACAGCCTCATCCTTTAAAACTACAGGAATCACATCTGATTCCTTTTCTATCGTATGATCCAGATGACGTACTGCCTCCAGCTCGCTGTTGACCAGCCCGTTCATCCGCAGCTTTTTCAGAATTTGTGCCTCAATTTCCTCTGGTTTTTGTTTGCCTTCCTTCTGAATCACCGGATCTGCAATATTATAATAGAGAATTCCCGCAGGCACTGCATCCCGCCCCGGGTAACGCCGCTCTGTCATTTCCAGAACCGCATCCATGTAAACCACCAGCTGAAGCTGCAGTCCGTAATAAAGCGCCACCAAATCAAAGGAGGTGCTTCCTGATTTGTAATCTATGATCTTTACATAGATCTGTTTTCCATCCTCGCAAAGATCCAGACGGTCAATCCGTCCTCTGAGATGAAGCGCCTCTTCCTTTGAAAGAGCAATTTTCATTGCGTCCAGATTGTCAGCTGCTGAAAAGGATACCTCAAAACCTGCAGGAACAAAATCCCCCTTCTGTATCTGCTGCTGAAGAGCCCATACTGTCCTCTGCGTAATATGCTCCACCCTTCTGGCCAGATAGGCATTGCGGGAGGAGCTGTTTAATATGGTATTTCCATAATCTGCTGCCACCTGCTCCACACAGCGATGCACCAGTCCCATCCTGACAGAATCCTCCATGGTTTTCCAGTCCAGGCCTTCTTCTCCTGCTGTTTTAAAGCAGAGATCAATAGACTGGTGAAAAAGATTTCCCAAATCTGATGAGGCAAGCTCATACCTCTGCCGTTCTTCCAGTTCCAGGCCATATTTCAGAAAATGGGCATAGGCGCAGGCGGCATACTGCTCCAGCCTGGTCACGCTTCCGCTGAGAACTGTGCCGTAAAGAGCCCGGGCTACTGCATGGCCGATTCCCTGCTTTTCATACACGCAAAATGCCGCATTCAAAAGCTTTTCTGTCTCTTTCCCATATTCTCCAGAATGAGAAAACCAGCGGTAAAGCTCCAGAAACTGCTTCTCTCTCGGCTCTTTCTCAGGCAGCTCTCCGTCCCGGAACTGTCCCAGCCCTTCAATCAGCTGCCTTAACGCCTCTTCCACTGAATAAATCTGCTGATTGTCCAACAGCTCTCTGCTGGACTTCCACGAAAGTTCCGGATACATTTTTCTCAGCTCGCCAATCAGAAAAGAAGGTCTTCTTCCCTTTCCGTCATTTCCCGTTCCCGAAAAAGACACAATCAGCCGCTTTGAGGGCTTTGTCATCAAAAGATACAGATAAAATCTCTGCTGAAAGCTGTCCTCTCTTGCTGTAGGTGCCAGTTCCAGCTGGTGACTGGCAAAAAACTCTCTTTCCCGGTCAGAAAGCAGACTCTTTCCCTCTTTGCGTGAGGGAACAATTCCATCATTCACACCTACAAAAAACAAAACCTTAATGTGAGCCAGTCTGGTTCTGGTAATATCTCCTACCACTACCCGATCCACAGTTGCCGGAATCACACCCACCGTAATTTCCCGAAAGCCGGCATCCAGTATTTCCATAAATTCTTTTCTGCCTGCACTTTCCTCTCCTAAAAGATCAGAAAGCCTCTCCAAAAGCTCCATAACCAGCTCGTATACCTGGCTGTATTCTCCTGCAAGACGGTATTCCTTCTCCCTTGTAAAATCCTCTGCAAACTCCTCTAACCGTTCTTCTGCATGATAAGCCTCCAACAGCTCCTTTACTCCGTCAATCATATCCCGAACTGTCAGATTTTCCTTCCGAAACGCTTCCTGCAAAGCCGACAAAGGCGCCGTTACCCTGTCCTTAAATGCATTCAGCTCTGTCAGGTTGATTCCTCCGCCGCCCCGGTAAGTTCTCTCCCACTGCTGTCTCCAGCGTTTTCCTCCCCGGATCCCCAGGGCAATCACATAGTTTTCCAGCCGATCCACCAGTTCCCCTTCCTCACATACCAGACCGGAACGCAGAAAACGGAATACGGTCTCATAAGAAAAATCGCGGCGCACAACATCCAAAGCAGATCGAATCATCTCCACCAGAGGATTGTCCAGAATGTTTTTTTTATCATCCATAAAATAAGGAATCTCATTCTGCTCAAACTGATGAGCAATTTCCTTTCCATATCCAGGCAGATCTCCGGTAATCACAGCAATATCCCGGTAGCGCATTCCTTCCTCCTGCTGAAGCTGCCAGATTCTGTGAATCACTGCGGCAACTTCCTCTGAAGGATTGGATGCCTGATAAATCTCCAACGCCCCTGTCTGCTCTCCTTTATAAGGCGATCTTCCATACCGGAGTAGATTTTTTTCCAGAAAATCCAGCTCCTCTGGAACCGAGAAATCTTTCCCTCTGGTTACCCACCGATCCGGAAGTTTTTTTACCTGGTTTTTCTCCGCCAGCTTAGAAAGCCGAACTGCCATCTGACGGCTCATAAAAAATAGATTCTGCATTCCCATGGAACCATAAAGATCCACCTCCGGATCCGCAGTGACTGTCACAATCACCTGCTTTGCATAAGCCATAAAAAGTTCTGCAAGACGATACTGAACCGGCGTAAACCCTGTGTATCCGTCCAGCGCAATGACACTGTCTTTAATCAGCTGGGACTGGGGCAAAATCCGACACAAAACCTCCAGCACTTCCTCAGTTGTCACATAATGACCTGCGATAAACTGACGAAATCCTTCAAATACAAGAGCAAAATCCTCCAGCTTCTGCTTCAGCAGCGGTGTTTTTGCAGCAGCTGCCATCTCTCTTAGCTGCTCTGGCCCAATACCGTACTGATAGAATTCTGACAGCATGGATTTTAGCTGGCTGACAAATCCTGCCTGATTTAAATGCCCCCGGAATAAAACCAGCTGTCTGCTTTTTTCTGCTGCAACCTTTCGAAGCACCATAGATTTTCCCATATCATCCAAAATCTGCAGATTTTCCACAGCCAGCTCCTCAAAAATACGATAGGCCAACCGCTGAAAGCTTACCACATCAATATTCATCGTTCCATGAGCCGGATGCCTTGCTACTACATCCTTCTGCGCCTGCATGGTAAACTGCTCCGGCACCAGCACATAATACTGCTGCTGTGGATTTTTTATGGACGCCTGAATCACCGCGTCATATAAACAGGTGGTTTTTCCGGAACCGGAACCACCCAAAATCAACTGTAATGACATTTTAAAGCTCCTTTCTCTGCACTTCAGTATAGCATAAAAAGCGCTGTCAGAGAATAGACTATACCAAACATACCGGGAGGTCTCCCCATGAGTTCCAAAACGAAAATTGTCGTCCTGCGAATGAAAGAAATCATATATACTGCTATTTTTATCGGCTTCGGCATTCTTCTTGTTATGCTGCTTTTTATTATGTTTCATCCCAAAAAAGAGAATTCCTCTGACTCTGCCAGCCCGGCTTCCTACATACCTGGAGTCTACTCTTCTTCCTTAACCCTCGGCTCCCAGGAAATCAATGTGGAGGTTACGGTAGACAAGGAGCAGATCTGTTCTGTCTCCATGGTTCCCTTAAGTGATTCTGTTGAAACCATGTTTCCTCTGGTTCAGCCGTCTCTGGAGCATCTGACCGGACAGATCTGCAGCTCCCAGTCTCTGGAAAATCTGTCTTATCCGGAAGAGACCCGCTATACTTCCCAGGTTTTAATCAGAGCCATTGAGTCTGCCCTTGAAAAAGCCCGCGTAAAATGATATAACGGAACTATTCACAACACATACAAAGGAGACTCGCATATGTACCAATACAGCACTGCCAGAACAAATCTGATTTCAGCTGCCGGCACCCGCTTTGTCTGGAGGGAGGCAGGAGCAGAACACGAAGGCATTCCTGTCGTATGCTTCAGCTATCTGATGAGCACCATGGATGACTGGGATCCAGCTGTCATAGACGGTCTTGCCCTCCGGTTCCATGTTTATCTTTTTGATAACAGAGGCGTGGGAAGAAGCGAAGGCCAGACCCCCTCCTCCATTGAAGAAATGGCGGAGGATGCTTTTCATTTTCTCCAGGCCATGGGACTTTCCCGCATTTTTCTTCTGGGATTTTCCATGGGAGGAATGGTAGCCCAGGCCTTTATTGCCGCCCATCCAGAGATGGTAGAAAAGCTGATTCTGGTGGGAACCGGTCCATCCGGCACTGTTTTTCGTGACTCCTATACTATCCCCCTGAAGGAAACTACAGCCAAAGCCATTCTCCGTCACCGGGATCCCAAATACTACTTTCTTTTTGAGTCCACACCAGAAGGCAAAAAACAGGCGACCGCTTTCTTAGAACGGCTTCGCACCCGCAAAAAAGATCGTGACATGCAAATCCGGCTGACCAGCCCTGTCTTAAAGGCACAGATTCAGGCCATTCGCTTCTGGTTTGGTTCCCGTTCTGTGGATCCCTCTGTAATTTCCTGTCCTGTTTTAATTGTAGCAGGAGAACATGATGGAATGATTTCTGTTTCCTGTTCCCATGAGCTGAACCGTCTGATTCCAGACTCCCGGCTTCTGATTTATGAACACTGCGGCCATGGTGCTCTGTTTCAGTGCCACGAGCGATTTACTGCTGATGTGATTTCTTTTCTGGACTCAGCAGAGTGATTTCATCATTTCCCTGACAGAAAAAACTTTCCTGCAATGCAAAAAGGCTGAGGTACTGTGTTTTCTCTCACAGTACCTCAGCCTTTCTTCATCCTTTTTATCCCAGCTGAGCCTAACGCTTTTCCTCATGACTGGATACAGGAATCCATCCATCTGTATCTGTCAAAGGCTTGCTCTGTCCCTCTTCTTCATTTCCAGAATGCAAAGCTTCCGGTTCTGCCGGTCTGGGCTCTTCCTCTTCGGTCACAGAAAAACCTTCTGGTGATGCCGTTTTCTCCTCCGGCTCAGGAATTCCCTTGCATTTTCGGAAAATCTGCATAAATTCCTTACCGGTAATGGTTTCTTTCTCTATCAGGAATTCTGCAATCTGATCCATAATCTCTCTGTTTTCACTGAGCAGACGTTTGGCCTCCTCATAGGAGCGCTTCAGAATCTCCATAACCTCGTCATCCACTGCAGCCGCCGTAGCTTCTCCGCAGTTCATCACCGTCCGTCCTGTCAGATACTGATCCTGCTGAGTTGCCAGTCCCATCAGTCCGAACTTTTCTGACATTCCATACTGAGTAACCATAGCTCTTGCCAGATGGGTTGCCTGCTCAATATCATTGGCCGCCCCGGTAGTTACTGTATCGAATACAATTTCCTCTGCTGCCCGACCGGCCAGGAATCCTACCAGCATAGCCTCCAGCTCTTTTTTATTATTCAGATACTTTTCTTCCTCCGGCACATGCATCACATAGCCCAGAGCCCCCATGGTACGGGGAACAATCGTAATCTTCTGCACAGGCTCTGCATCCTTCTGCAGGGCGCTGACCAGCGCATGGCCTACCTCATGGTAGGAAACGATCCTGCGTTCTTCCTTACTGAGTATCCGGTCCTTTTTCTCCTTACCTACAAGAACCACCTCAACTGCTTCAAACAAATCCTTCTGACTTACTGCATTCCGACCGTTTTTCACAGCCAGAATCGCTGCCTCGTTAATCATATTCGCCAGATCGGAGCCCACAGCTCCGGAGGTCGCCAGAGCAATGGCATCCAGATCCACAGTCTCGTCCAGGGAAACATTCTTTGCATGTACCTTCAGAATATCTACACGACCCTTTAAATCCGGCTTATCCACAATCACCCGGCGGTCAAAACGTCCGGGACGCAAAAGTGCCGGATCCAGAACCTCCGGCCGGTTAGTAGCTGCCAGAATCAAAACCCCCTTGGAAGAATCCATACCGTCCATCTCGGAAAGCAGCTGGTTTAAAGTCTGCTGCTGCTCAGATTCTCCGCCTCCGCCGTAGCCGCTGCGGCTTCGCCCAATGGAATCAATCTCATCAATAAAAATAATTCCCGGCGCTGTCTGCTGGGCCTGTTTAAACAGACTCCGGACACGGGAAGCACCTACTCCTACATAAAGCTCCATAAAGTCCGAACCGGACAAAAAGTAAAAGGGCACCTGTGCCTCTCCCGCCACTGCCTTTGCCAAAAGAGTTTTTCCTGTTCCGGGAGGTCCTACTAAAAGAGCGCCTTTGGGAAGCTTTGCGCCAATGTGGGTATATTTAGCCGGATTGTGAAGGAAATCCACCAATTCCACTAAGGATTCCTTCGCCTCATCCTGTCCTGCCACATCAGCAAAGGTTACACCTGTCTCCTTCTGCATATAGACCTTGGCATTGCTTTTTCCTACTCCGCCCATGCGCTTCATCATAAAATTCATAAATACTACAAGAAGCACAAAGGGGAAAATCATACTGATAATTGACCAGAATAAATCGCCGGTTTCCTGCTGTTCCTGCTTAATTTCCACCTCATGCTCCAGAAGCCGCTCTGCCAGCATATAATCCCCGGAAAGAGGAATGGTATAATACTGGAAAGCCGGATTGAATTTTTCAGAGCTTTCTTTATAGCGGATCTCAATCCGGCTGCTTCTTCTTAATATTGATTCTACCTGTCCGTCCTCGACCTCTTCAATAAACTGATCGTAGGTAACCTCCTTCTGACTTCGGCTCCCCATATAGCTTTTCATCATTCCAGCAACACCAAGTGTCACCAGAGCCGCAATCAGCATCACAATAAACTGACCTTTGGGGAATTTATTATTATTGCCATTCTGCTGCGGCTGTTGACTGTTGTTATTGTCCATATTGGGCATATCTCCTGTTCCTGCTGTATATCTTATTTTTTTGCACAACTATTCCTAATTATACTGGCAGTTTCGGGAGAAATCAAGAACCCATCACGGAAAAAACAAAGTTTCTTTACTTTTCACTGTCTATATATGCTTTTGCCAGCTCTGCCATCTCCTCCAGAGTCCTATCTGCACTGGTCATCATAGTATAAGAAAGCCCATCCTTTTCCCACATCATATTTTTATACACACATCGTTCTTCTTCCACAGAGCCATAGCTGATATACAGCTCCCCTGCCGCCTCACGGGATTCATCTTCCTCAGAAGGCTTCTGATCTGGAGGAAGAAACAGATACTCATCCTCCTGTCCTCTCAGGCAGATTCCCTCATACAATTCCTCATAATCTCCATCCGAGGCAGGCTCCTGATTTTCCTCCATAATCTCCCGATCCCTTTCCCGGATCACACTGAAAAAATAATCCCCATACTGAATGCTGATCTCCGGATAGGTTCCAACTGTATTTCCGCTGTCATCCACAGCCTGAATTTCTGTAATATAGCCCTCCTGAAAACGGCTTCCATCCGCCAGCGTATCAGCTACCAAAAGCGCTTCTCCCAGCTCCTTACTCCCTTTTTCTTCCAGCTCCTTCGCTGTAGTTATGGCATCCATTTTGTTGGTAGAACTAAAAAGCCCTGTTATTTTTCCTGCTGCTACTGCTGTAATTGTTCCTGTCAGCGCCAGGATAACCGCCGCTGCTGCCACCATCTTTCTTCCTTGAAATCTCATTGTCATTCTCCTTCCTTCCATTGCCGCGTGAACTGCTCTCAGCCCTTCCAGCTCCTGTTGCGCACTCCAGGGAATTTCATCGATTCCCTTCTGAAGCTCTCTACCAAGCCTTTTATCAAATTCCTTTCGCTCCCAGCTATCCTTCATTCTTCCGCCCTCCTTCACAGCGCTCTCATCCCGGCTTTCCTTCAAAATACATTCTTCTCTCCTCAGATTCCAGCTGTTTTTTCAAAAGCTTTCTTGCCTGAAACAGCCTGGATTTTACAGTTCCCTCCAAAGTCCCTGTAATTTTTGCAATTTCTCTGGTGCTCAGTTCATTGTAATAATATAGAAGAATTACCGTTCTGTACTTTACATTCAGCCCTTCCACCAGCTTCCACAGATGAAAGGCATGTTCCTGTTTCAGAAGCTGTTCCAAAGGTCCTTCCTTGTCATCCCTGTTGAGTTGCTGGGCCATTCCCCTGTCATCCGGGTTTTCCAGAACCGCATCCAGGGAAACCTCACGCCTTTTCCGGCAGAGCTTCCAGGCTGTCCGAACCAGAATCTGATACAGCCAGGCTTCAAACCGCTCCGGATCCTTCAGCGATTTCCGATGCAGATAACATTTGACAAAGGTTTCCTGCAGTACATCCTCACTGTCACTTTGATTTCCTGTAATAAAATACGCCATACGGTACAGCTTTCCGGAAAAGGATCGGTACAATTCATCAAATGCCGATTCATCACCCTGTATCATTTTTTCCACATCAGTCCTGTTTTTCTCGTCCATTCCATGATTCCTTTCCCTTATTTTGATGCATCTGTAGTATAAGAGCCTTTCTTTTTCCATCTGGTTCATTTTATTTTCTATTTTTTCAAAAAGAAAAACTGTATAAAAAGGAGAACTCTGCTTCATACTGTAACTGAGGTGATAACAATGAGCTTCTTTCCAAAAGACACGATACCCGATACCGCTCTGCTTAACATCAATCCTGTCACAGAGCCAGAAAAAAAGCCGGAGAAAGAACCTCCGGTTCAAGATCCCTATGGAACAGACGATACCGCCTATCCAGACATTAAGGCCTGCTCTGCCACAGACTGTACGGGTCTGATTCCCAGCCTCCCCCAATCAGAGGCAGAACTGGAATCCTATGCGGAAATTTATCACTATCCTGCCGATATTTTCCACGACTGAGACAAAATCTGCAGACATGGTGAGCAGAAAAGAAGGTACCGCGTCACATTCCCGCGCCGGAGGGCGGCTGCATCAGCAGCTATTCTGCTTAAATCCCCAGGATACTGCCAGGCGCACCACCAAAAAGGGAGCGCTGCAATATTGCAGCTGCCCCCTTTTTTGTTCATCATCATCAAAGCATTTTTGAGGTTCTTTAATAAGTTCCCTTTTTCAGAAGCTTTCTAAGATAGGCAAAGGTTGCCCTCTCTCCCTTCTTATCCAGCATAATCAAGATTTTCTCCAGCTCCGCCTGCGTCTCAGGATGCATGATTCCTGACAAATAGGGCTGTTCCATCTGGTAATATTCCCAGGCTGCTCCATCTGTATACCCGGCGCCCCGATATACCCGGGAAGCTGCAATTCGATCCATAACCATTTCCACCAGATAATTCACCGGCATCTTTGCCCCGGAAAGGCCCTGGCTGGTTTTAGAAAAATCAATCCAGTATTCAAAATGATGTTTATTTCTTCCTTTATGATGCAGCCAGGCCTCCGAATATCCTTTTTCCTCCCGCTCCGCTGCATTGGGACTGCGGTTTCCCTGATAATACTTCACTCCGGTTCCAAACTCCACAGGACTGTATTTTGATAGATCATGCATCAGTCCCTGACGGAAAAGCCCTACTCGAAAGCAGTTCTCCATCACCAGAATTTTGTGTCCCGTTATGGTTTTAAAATGCCGCCAGGCCTTGTTGCGCTGCATGTTTTCTTCCTCCAATGCTTTCTTTACTTGATTTCATCCAAAATTGACTCCCCAATCGTTCCTTCCGGCATCCCGCACTGGAAATTTTCTGCAATCGTCGCCCCCACTGCTGCAAATGTATCCGTCTGAGGCAAGTCTCCAAACCCCACCATCGATTTGGAATAGGCCAGAAGAGGAACCTGCTCTCTGGTATGATCAGTTCCTTTATAAGTCGGATCATTTCCATGATCTGCCGTAATCAAAAGCAGATCCTCGTCGCCCAGAAGTTCAAGCAGCTCGCCCAGCTTTTTGTCAAAACGCTCCAGTTCCTTCGCATATCCCTGGGGATTGCGCCGATGCCCCCACAGGGCATCAAAATCCACCAGATTTACAAAGCAAAGGCCATGGAAATCCCGTTTTGCCTGTTCAATCGTCTGTTCCATTCCATGAACAGAGCTGTCCGAATGAAAAGCTTCTGTAATTCCGCAGCCGGAAAAAATATCATTGATTTTTCCCACGGAAATCACATCCAGCCCCTTCTCCTTTAAAGCATCCAGCACTGTTTTTCCAAAAGGAGGTACTGCATAATCGTGGCGGTTGCTGGTTCGTTTGAATTCTCCACGTTTTTTTCCTACATAAGGACGGGCAATCACCCTTCCCACCTTCCACTCATCCCGCATAGTCAGCTCTCTGGCGATTTCACAGCACCGATACAATTCTGCCAGATCAAAGGTTTCCTCATTTCCGCAAATCTGAAGAACTGAGTCTGCAGAGGTATATACGATCATATGACCCGTTGCGATTTCTTCCTCCGCCAGCTCATCCAGGATCTCTGTCCCGCTGGCGCTTTTGTTGCCGATGACCTTATGACCGGTTCTCTTTTCCAGCTCCTCAATCAGCTCCGGCGGAAATCCAGTCTCTGTAAAGGTGATAAACGGCTTTTCTGTTTTCAGTCCCATCAGTTCCCAGTGACCGGTCATGGTATCCTTTCCCCGGCTCCGCTCATTCATCCTTCCATAATAGCCAATCGGCCTTTGGGCCGGCTCAACCTGGCGGAGAGGATGAAGGTTTGCCATACCCAGCCTCTGAAGATTAGGAATAGAAAACTGCTCCACACAATCAGAAATGTGTCCCAGAGTATCGCTGCCTAAATCCCCATAATCTGCCGCATCTTTCGCTCCTCCTACTCCAAGAGAATCTACTACAATTAGAAACACTCGACGATATCTTTCTTCTGCCATATCTCGATTCCTTTCTCTGTACTTATTTTTCTGTCCAGCCCTGTATAGCCCCATTCTTCCTGCACGGAATTTTTGCGCCTTCTGTCCGTTTACATCAGCTCCCGTCCAAGATTTTCCGGTCCAAAGCCCAGAGGGAGCAATTCCTCCAGCCGATACTCCCGGTAATGCTCCTCATCTACTGCCAGAATCACCAGAAACTCCCCAGGATTGCAGAACTCCCTCATTACCTGGCGGCACACACCGCAGGGGGAGGTATAATCCGTTAGTCTTCCATTTTGTCCTCCCACAATGCAGATAGCCTCAAACTCCCTTTCCCCTTCACTGACTGCCTTAAAAAATGCAGTCCGCTCTGCGCAGTTTGTAGGAGAATAAGCCGCATTCTCAATATTGCAGCCCTGATATATCTTTCCTGATTTTGTAAGAAGCGCCGCTCCTACACAAAACCCTGAATAGGGAGAATAGGAACGCCCCATAGCCTCAATCGCCATAGCAATCAACTTTTTTCTGTCTGTCATCCTGTGTTATCCTCCAGCTTTCTACCTGGCCATCTCCAAAAGCTCTTTCAGACGTTCCACCGTAACCGGATAATGTTTATTGCAGAAATGGCAGTTCACCTCAATAGTTTTTCCATCCTCAATCATGCTCTGCAGCTCCTGTTTTCCCACGCTGATCAGCGCCTTTTCAATTCTCTCCTCAGAGCAGTTGCAGGAAAATGCGGTCGGACGCTTATCCAGAATTTCCAGACCAAAATCGCCCAGAATATGTTCCAGAATCATTTCCGGTGTATTTCCAGCATCAAGAAGAGCCGTAATAGAAGTAATTTCTCCCAGCCGCTTCTCCAGAGCAGAAATCACCTCCTCTGATGCTCCCGGCATCATCTGCAGAATAAACCCTCCTGCCTGCTTTACGGTATTATCCCGCTCCATCAAAACTCCCAAAGCTACACTGGAAGGCGTCTGTTCAGAGGTAGCAAAATAATAGGTCAGATCCTCCGCAATTTCACTGGTCACCAGAATCGTCTGCCCTACATAAGGATCCTTCAAACCAATATCCTTGATAACACTCAGCACACCTATTCCCAGAGCTCCGCCTACATCCAGCTTTCCTTTTGCATTGGGAGGCAGCATCACCTCCGGATGAAATGCATAGCCCTTTACATTGCCCCTGGAATCTGCAGTAACCGTCAAACCGCCAATCGGTCCGTCTCCTTCAATTTTTAAGGTAAGAAGATCCTTCTCTCCCTTCATCATAATTCCCATCATAGCCCCTGCTGTCAAAAGACGTCCCAGAGCCGCAGTTGCCACCGGGCTTGTGTTGTGAGCACTTCTGGCGTACTCCACCAAATCTCTGGTCGTTGCTGCAAATGCGCGAATCTGTCCTTCTGCTGCCGTTGCCCTGATAATATAATCTGTCATTCTATCTTCCTGCTGTTGTAACCAGCTTTTCCTTTCCTGATTTGTATGCTCCCTGATTCCGGAGAATAGACTCTCCTTTTAAAACCAATGCCTGCTTTCAGCCCTGTTTTCCATGCTCCCGCACAACAAAATACAGCCGTTCGCTGTCAGGCTTCGGCGGCTCTTTTGTAAACGCGTCATAAACTGCCACAAGCTCCATTCCTGCTTCCCGGATCGCTTCCTCCACTTCCTTCTGCTCATAGGCTCTCTGAAAATGGGTTTCCTCATACTTCCGGAACCGTCCGTCCTCCTCCCGGATAAACAGGGTCAAATCGTATTCATTGATCCCTTCCTCCTGATCAAAATAATTTTCCCAGATAAAACTTCCCTCATCCCGATTCTCGGCAATGGTCTGCTCTCCCAGAATTTCACTATACTTGTAAACCGTATTCAGGTCAAAAATAAACACACCGCCGGGATCCAGATAATTATTCGCCAGCCGGAGTACCTGTACCAGATCCTCGTACTCTGTCAAATAATTCATGGAATCACAGATGCTGACAATCCCTCTCACAGTGCCATACAGCTCAAACTCTCTCATATCCTGCAAAAGGTACAAAATCCCATCCGGCTTCTCCCTCTGATGATCCATAGCGATTTCCAGCATTTCATCAGAAAGATCCACACCAATCATATCGTATCCCTCTGCTGCCAGCAGCCGGGTAAGGGTACCTGTGCCGCACCCCAGATCCAGCAGCAGTCCCTCTGTCACTCCCTGCTCCTTCAGCAGTCCGGTCAGATACTCACACCACGTCTCATAGGGAATATTATCCATAAACATATCATACACCTCTGCAAACCCGGTATATGCATCCATCTTCCTGTCTCCTTTCCCTTGTCTCTGCCTGTGCCGCCCAAAGCCGCTTTTTCTTTAACCCAAACAAAGCAGGCGCACCGAATACTCCCGATGCCCCTGCTTCTCTTAGTTCGGATTCACTGTATGAACTCCGGAACCATTATGCATTTTTGCCGCAGCACTTCTTGTACTTCTTGCCGCTTCCGCACGGACACGGATCGTTGGGGAAAATCTTCTTTTCCTTACGAATCGTACCGGAAGCCTTCTGCTGCTTGTAAAGCTCTTTTCTTCTCTCCTCGCTGAGGATAGAATCCCACTGGGGCAGCTCGTACAGCCACTGTGCCTTTGCCTCAACCATATTATAATACAGCTTCTCTGGATCAATCTCAATCTTAACCTGAGTATCCTCCTCCATGGTATCGATGGGGTTCTCATAACCCTTCAGGCTCTCATTGATACCATCCAGGAATCCGGTCATAATAAGAATCTCAGTATTATACTTCTCTGCCAGTTCCTTCACTGTGCCGGTAATCACCTGATTTGGCTCAGAAAGAATCTGCTCATAAATTCCTTTCTCAATGGTAAAATATCCATTCCACAGTTTTTCTTTCTCTTTATCATTCAGGCCATTGCCGTATGCAAGGTTTCTCCATGTCTCTAATAATGCCATGATACGTATCCTTCCTTTTCTCTGTTATCCTGCGTATCGTAAACTACGCCTGTTCTCATAGTATATAACACTTCTCTCAAATTTGCAAACCCTTTCTTTCCCTGTTTTTCGACTCTTCCCCTGAGAATCTGCCGTCCACGGACTTTACAGCAGACAGTCGCCTTCACAATCCTGTTAAAAATAATGGTATTTCTTCCTGTTTCCCACAAAAAAAGCTGCGGTTATTACCAGGGTTACCGCCTCTGCCGCCACCACAGACAGCCAGATTCCATCCAGTTCCATCCAGAGCGGAAGCAGAAGCACAGCTGCCACCTGAAAAACCAGCGTCCGAAGCAAGGAAATCATAGCAGAAACCATACCGTTATTCAGCCCGGTAAAAAAGGCAGATGCAAAAATATTAAATCCACTGATAAAAAAAGAAAAACCAAACAACTTCATCCCCCGTATGGTCATCTCACACAGCACAGGATCATAGCCCACATAAACAAAAGAAATCGGTTCCGCCAGAAATTCCGCAGCCGCTGTCATTCCAAGCCCCACAGCTCCGGTCAGAATGAGACTTTTTCTCAAAACACTTTTCAGCTCTGCTTCATTTCCCGCTCCATAGTGATACCCGACTATGGGATTGCAGCCTATGGCGTATCCAAAATGAAATGCCGTAAACACAAAGGACACATACATAGTAGCCCCGTAAGCCGCCACACCATCCTCTGCTGCAAGCCTTAACAGCTGATAATTATACAAAAGACTGACCACAGCTCCGGAAAGATTCGTCATCATCTCTGAGG
The DNA here is from genome assembly GCF_964238185.1 of Lachnoclostridium sp. Marseille-P6806. Lineage (NCBI taxonomy): Bacteria > Bacillati > Bacillota > Clostridia > Lachnospirales > Lachnospiraceae > Lachnoclostridium > Lachnoclostridium sp. Marseille-P6806. The sequence goes on along the minus strand of NZ_CAXSLG010000004.1, from coordinate 89,706 downwards.
AACCATTTCCACATGCCTTCCACAGCGCTGGAAAATCCAGCTTCGTTTTTACAAAACGCAGACGGCTTTTATTTTTCCTCATAAAATAAATCGTAGGAATCAGTCCTCCGGCAATCTGACTGAGAGCAGTGGCAAGGCCTGCCCCCCACACGCCCAATGGAAATACTGCCACCAAAAGAAAATCCAGAATTCCATTAATCAGGCCTGCCATAATCGCAATCCCCAGCCCGAACCGCGGGCGCTCTGCCGTTACCAGAAAACTCTGATAGGCATTCTGCATCATAAAAAGAGGATTGGCGCAAATCAAAATTCTTCCATAAAGCACACAATCATCAATCAGATATTCGTCTGCTCCCAGAATCACTGCAATCTGACGCATAAAAATAAATCCCACAACGGAGATCACAACTCCGATTACTGCTAACACCGCCATCAGCATGGTAAAAATCTCATTGGCTTTTTTTTCATCGCCTGTTCCCAGCACAAAGGCTGTCAGAGCGCTTCCTCCGGAGCCAAACATAAAACCTGCTGCGCTGATCAGCTGCAGAAACGGCCAAATCAGATTCACCGCAGCAAAGGCCATTTTTCCTGCGTAGTTGGATACAAAAAATCCGTCAATTACAGTATAAAGAGACGTAACCACCATCATAATCACACATGGCATTACGAACTGAATCAGTCTCCGATATGTAAAATGATCTGATAATTTTATTTCCATGCCCCCTTCACCCTTTCCTCCAATGCCTCTAACTGCCGGCGCATCAACGAAAGCAGAAGTTCTCGCTCCTCCTCTGAAAAGGCAGCAAGCGCATCCAACTCAGCCTGGATCAACGGCATAATTTCTTCCTCACAATACCGGTGTCCTGACTCTGTAAGAACAATCACTTTCCTGTTTCCTGTTCCGCTTTCCATTTTCAATTCCACAAAATCCATCTTTTCCAGCTTTTTCACAGCAGAATTAATGGTCTGCTTGGAATAATACCACTCTTTGCACAGTGCACTCTGAGTCCAGGCTGTATCAGAATCACAGATACTGTACAAAATCCAGAAAGCAGCCTCTGACAAATTCGCTCTGGATGCTGCACGAACATAAAAATAATCCTGGGCCTTAAACAGCCGGTTGTATTCCGCCCGTTTTTCCAGAAGCTCCTTATTCTCCTGTTCCATTTCTCCCTCTCCCTTCCTAAACCTCTTTCTACCTGCGTGCGGGATGGCGATTCTGCCGCAAATCTCTCTTCTACTCCATGGCACATCTCCGCAAAGTATTTTTATATCACAGAACTCGCATTTCCATGGTATAAAGAAAATCCGAAATCAGACTTACCCAGTATAAGTCTGATTTCGGATTTTGTCAAGCCGTCAAACAACAACCTTCTTATCTGCAGTTACAGCCACGAATTTTCCCATGGCCAAACAGTTGCTATCTGTACAAATATTTGGGAATTCCATTTTCCATAATGCGCTCCGGCTCGCCCTGAATCAACGGCAGAGCATACTGGATAAATTTCTCTCCAATATCATTGCCATCTCCGGTAATCCACTCAGCTGGCACAGCCTTTTCCTGATTGCACACCTGATTCACATCTACAAAACGGCATTCCATTCGGTACTCCTCACCGGGATTGGAAATCCGGGCAAAGGCAACCATTTTTCCTGTTTCTCCCTTCAATGCTCCCTTAACGCCTTCCATACCAGCTAACGCAGCCTCTTCCACATCTGTTCCAGATACGACCATTCCAGAACAGCGCTGGCTGACATTCAGTTCTACAGAACGAACCTTCACCCCAAAACGGTTCCGAACAAAATTCTCCAGTACCTTTCCGCATCCAGTCAGCATCTTATGTCCAAAATTATCTACTGATGCCTCACTGCCATACTCACAGATAAATTTCCCGCTGGCATCGGAAATTCCCTCGGATACACAGACAATCACACAATTTCTCTTTTCCAGAGCCTGTTTCAGATCTCTGGCAAAATTCTCCAAATCAAAGTTGCTTTCCGGAAGATAAATCAGAACCGGATTATCCTCTTTCTTTTTTCTTGCCAGAACACTGGCAGCCGTCAGCCATCCGGCATGACGTCCCATCAGTTCAATAATCGTCACCGCCTTCTGCTCATATACCGATGCATCAAGAACGATTTCCCGCACAGTTGCTGCCACATATTTTGCAGCACTTCCAAACCCCGGCGTATGATCCGTCTCAATCAGATCATTGTCAATGGTCTTGGGCACTCCGATAAACCGGATATCGCTTCCAACCCGCTCTCCGTACCGCGACAGCTTGCTGACCGTATCCATAGAATCATTTCCGCCGATATAGAAAAAATATCCAATATTTAATGCTTCCAGCTTTTCAAAGGCTGTCTTATAGAAATCATCCTCCAGATTTTCCGGCAGCTTAAATCTGCAGGAACCAAGGTATGCCGCCGGTGTCAGCTTCAAAAGCTCCAGCTCCTCCCCGGAAAGCTCCTGCCCCATATCCATATAGCGGTCCTGCAGAAAGCCCTCCATTCCGTTGAGCATTCCATACACATGGCCAATCTTATCTCCATGAGCCAGGGCCTCCCTTACCACGCCGTACAGGCTTGCGTTAATCACGGCCGTAGGGCCGCCAGACTGTCCTACAAGTACATTTTTCATTTGCTTGTCCTCATTTCTTTTTATTTCTATTTTTTATTTTTTCTCAGACAATGTATAGATTTCCTTTTTGGGGCAATACTGTAATTAGTACCAAAGAAAAAAGAAATACTTATCCTCCCCTTTTTGATCCCTCGCCTGTTGGCTTCGTGCAGCAGGCGGGGGATATTTTGTTTTATCTGCATCTGGCTGCAAACCAGATTATCTTTCAGGAAATCTCTTTGCTCTCTCCTTACTCCTCCTTCAGACGGCTGACAGCCAGACTGAAAAGAAGCATTCCCACACAGGGAATCAGAACACAGGTCATACCGGCTGCAATACCGGTTTTTTCCGATACCAGTCCAATCAGCCAGGGCATCAGAATCGCGCCGCTGCTGGCTGCCGGAAGCATAATCCCCATGCTGGTCACGCTGGTCATACGGCCGGCGCTTGCCACTGCTGTGGGATTCATTCCTGCCATAGCAGCTGCAAAAGCAAACAATAGAACAATAGCCATAACCTGTGTCTGCGCCTGCATCATTCCAAAATAAAATACTGTACAGAAAATCCCCATAACAATCATCGCCCTGCCAGCTTTTTTGATTGGGCAGACAAAGGCATACATCATACGCAGAAGCAGGGTTGCCGTCCACATAACCGTTACCGTATATGCACTGAGAGAACCGCTTAAAATACCGCTTCCCTTAAAATATGTAACCATCCATCCTGTTACGCTGATTTCCACTGCATTCTGACAAAAAATCAATCCTGTCAGAAGCCAGAATTTTTTATTTTTCAAAAAGCTCCAGTCTGTTTTCTGCTTCTCTCCCTTTTTGCTTCCTGCCATAGGAGTGAGCACAAACGCCATCCACAAGGTCACTCCAAGCATTCCCAGAACAAGCATAGGAAGCTTTCCTGAGACAGCAGCCACCGCTGAAATCAGAAATGGGCAGAGCAGCGCTCCGAATGCGTAACAGCTGTGCATCAGATTCATTCCTTTTGTTCTGTCTCTGGAGTTGTCTCCGATTAAAATAGTACAGGTATTGATGGTGCTTCCTTTTCCCATTCCTGCCAGAAAAAACGCAGCCATCAGCGCCGGAACCCATCCTGTTATCCCCATAATGCCATAGCCAATGCCATAACCGGCGGTGAGCAGCACCACTGTTTTTTTCATTCCGATTTTCCCGGGCAAAGCTCCTGTGGCAAAACCGGCCAGAAGATTTCCAATATTCATCAAAGCCAAAAGAATTCCTGTTGTCCCGTAATCAAACCCTATCTGCTCCTGCAAAAGGCTTACAATAATTCCGCTGCTGATTGCGCAGATTCCGCTGATAAAAAAAGCATAAAAACCTGCGTTTCTCTGTTTTAAATTGTACTGCTGTTCCATCACTCATTTTCCTCTTTGTTATATCATTTATTCATTTGCAGCCTCCTGGCCTTCTGCCTGACCGCTGTTTTCCTGTTTCTGCTTCATAACCTCCACAGAAACTCCATCATAGAAAAACTTCAGGATTTCCTCACACTTCATGCCTGACTTTGCCATCGCCTGGGCTCCATTCTGACTCATACCGGCTCCGTGGCCAAAACCACCTCCAAAGATTTGAAAATCTCCGTTCCCGATATCCTCAATGGATATAAATCCGCTGGGAAGAGACCCCCAGCCGGTTACCGTTTTTCCATCCTTTTTCGTAATCACAAGACTTTCATCTCCCAAAGCTGCCCGGATGGAATTCTGACCGCTGATAGTCTTTTCGCCTTCCGTTCCCGTAACCAGAAGCTTTTTGGCAACTCCTCCTCCGCCCCGCTCGGTAATCTGAAGTCCCGTCACGGTTCCAACTCCATCGATATTAGCTGACAAAATCTCTCGACTGGTTTTCACATTCCAGCGATAGAAAGGATAAGCGGAATCATAGGATTTTATGTCTTCATTTTTAATAAAGGCAGAAAAGGCCTCATTGCTGCTCAAATCGAGAGTCTCCCTGCCCGGCTGCAACGCCACGCCTTTCAGATAAGGCACAGCTTCCGGATCGCTTCCCCACACTGAGGCGTCGGAAGTCGTTCCACAGGATGTGGAAAAGTAATAGGCCGTAATCGGTTTTCCATCATACAAAAGCATCTTTCCATAGGTATCCTGAACTGCCTCTGAAGCCTGAATACTGTTTTCTGTGTTATTGTACACCTGAAAATTCGTGCTGTCATCCACATGGGCACCATACTGGCTGTAGGTATTGCTCTGCAGCTGCATATAGGCATAGGTTCTTGCGCAGATAGCCTGGGCCTTCAAAGCCTCTTTCTCGTAGCTTGAAGGCATTTCACTGGGAACCACCCGTTTCAGATAATCTTCCAGATAAAGCTCATTGACTAGAACCAGACCGCCCTCGCCCTCAACAATCTCCATACGGCCTGTATAAGAAGGAGTTCCCTGAGCCCGTTCCAGAGAGCGAACCGTAATTTCTCCCCCTGTCTCCGGCTCCAGAATCATACGGCCATCTCTGAGCTGACGATCCCCCGTCCGTACAGTAAACGCTTCTCCTGCCTTCAGTCTTTTTTCCTTTTCTCCCTGAATTACCTTCATGGGTCCGCTGCACACAAGAGTCAGGGTGGAATGATAAAGTCCCTGAAATCCTTTATTCATAATCAGCACACGGATCGTTTCTGCCTGAAATTCCCGGGTTATTAAAATCCCGCAGACATTCCCCTTTGCCACAATAAATTCTTCTGTACCATAGCCTACCAGAATATCTGAAAGCTGCTTCCGTTCCATTCCCCCATAGGTTTTCAGTACCTTATATTCTGAATCCAGAGGAATTTCCCCATAGCCCTCCAGCTCAATGGCATCCTCCTGTACAGAAAGCACCTTTCCGGTAATCGTCTCCGTTTTCAGAGAAACCTTGCTGATTTTTCCATTCTCCATTTTCAGGTCTGCCATATGATGCAGCATTTTTTCTGTTTTTCCTGTTTTTTTCCGGAAAGGAATTCTCCGCTCAATATCTCCCAGATATACCAGAAGGCCATTTTCATCCCCGTCCAGAATCCACACATTGCGATACTCGGTGTCGCTTCCCATATCCTCAGTCACATGAATGATTTCACTGTCTCGAACATAGGCCTTCAGCTGGTGATCTGCCAGAGGATCCAGCACAAGTCCGTAAAATGTCAATGCGCCAAGATTGGTATGAGCAGTCCAGGCTGGTGTTCCGGCCATTGTTTCCGGCGTTGCGTAAATCAGAACCTGCTCCAGCCTTATCTCTCCATCCGGATCCAGCTTTCGCAGCACGGAATCATACAAAAGCCACCACTGCTCTTCTGGAAAGGGCTTCTTGGCATTCTTCCTGTCTGCCCGTACCAGCCGTTTCAGCTCCGGAGAAAGCTTCCCCATCATCTCAGCCGCCTCCTGGTAGGTCAGTTCCTGCAGGGCATGCTCCTCATCTGCCGGGATCTCCTCAGACTCCAAAATTCCTTCTCCATAGAGATAATCAAGATACGGCACATACCACTGCTTCTGAGTCTCAGCCGGGAAAAAAGAGGATTTGTATTCCTTCTGCCATGTTTTCAGCTCATCAGGAGACTGAAGGGCAAGAGCAACTGATTTTGCAGCCATTGCTCTGCTGATCCCAGCTTTATCCGGTTCCTGCAATACAATCACCAGAATCAGAATAATGACCAGAAGGGGAATTCCTACCACCCAGCCAATCAACTTGTGATTTCTCATTCAAACACGCTCCGATCACGTTCTTTCTTCTTTTCGGATGTAGGTTTTCTTTTCATTGTCAATATAATCCAGTCTCTCATAAGAGGAAATATCCGCAGACAGCTCCTTTTTCCCCAAAAGATAGGTCACAAGCTCTGTTGTCAAACGATAGAAAACGGCAAAGGTGGGAACACCGATAATCATGCCCACAAAGCCGAAAAGTCCGCCAAACAGTAGAATCGAAAACAGCACCCAAAAACTGGACACTCCTGTGGAGTCTCCCAGAATCTTCGGTCCAAGAATATTGCCGTCAAACTGCTGCAGCAACAGAATCAGACCGATAAAATACAGGCACTGTCTCGGGCTCACCAGCAAAATCAAAAACGCACTGGGAATCGCTCCGATAAACGGTCCAAAGAAGGGGATAATATTGGTAACCCCTACAATAACACTGACCAGAAGCACATAGGGCATCTTCATAATAGTCAGCAAAATAAAGCACAGAATTCCGATAATCAAAGAATCCAGCAGCTTTCCAATAATGAATCCACCAAACACATGGTGTACAAACCGGCATTCTTCTATTACCTTATTCGCAATTTTTAAAGGAAATGCGCCATAGATAATCATTTTTGCCTGAGTCTGAAGCTTTGTTTTCATATTCAGAAGGTAAACCATAACAATCAGACCAATAAACACATCCATAACCGTATTCACAATGGAAAACAGTCCGCTGGAAACGCCGCTGATGATATTGTACATATTCGGAATCAAATCATTGGTCAGCCAGTTCTGAACGTATCCCACAGCCATATCATAATATGCCATCACACTGGCTTCCATCTCCGGGTTGCTGACAAACATCTGCTCCAGCCACAGCTCCAGGTTGGCGATATTGGACGGCAGTGCCTCAATAATTCCCCGGATACTGGTAAGCAGCTGCGGAATCAGCATGGAAATCAAACCAGTGACAACAGCGATCAGTACTACCAGACTGACAATGGTAGCTGCAAATGCCCCCAGCTTTTCACTGGTCTTTTTCGACAGCTTCATCCTTCCGCCCTGCTGTATCACTGCTCCCTGAACCCGGTTGTAGATAGGAGTCATCAGATAAGCAAACACGGCTCCGTAAATAATGGGCGCCAGGATATCCTTCAGCAGCGCCATAATTCCCTCCGCCTTTTTCCAGTTGATCATCAGAAAAACCATCAGCGCTACCAGACCGCATACCAAAAATGCAGTAACGCCCCAATAAATATATTTTCTGTATTTTTCGTGATTCATACGCTCCTCCAGCAATCGTTTTTTCTGCAATTCTATGCTGATTATAGATTACCATAAAAAGGGCAAAAGATAAAGCAGCGATTTCTCGCTGCTTTTCTCTTTTGTAATCCCGAAATGCCGGTCTTACTTATTGACGCCTAGCGATGCTAGGTGGGCAACCTCACGTAAGCTTCTGCCTTCCACTCAGAGGAGGCCTGACATCCGCGTACAAATATTGGAATCCCTGTGTCACAAATGTAGGTTCAAAATGGGTAAGGTTGTCGAACATCCCAGGAATTACTTTCTCTGTTTTTCATATAACTGATTATACAACAGCTTTGGCTGTTTTTCAAGTTCCTTTTCCTGCCACCTGCTAATTTCACAGGAAATTCATATTCTGTTTATGTTTTTCTCAGATTACCGGAACACTGCCTGCACCAGAAACATATAAAATACAGTTCCAATACCAATGCTGAGAAGAGAATTTCCCTTCCTCCAGTGAAGAACTGCAATCAGCCCTACAGACAGGATTTCCGGAAGCCCATAGGGCGCCGCTGTCAAATGGATCCCCTTCAGACAATAAACAACCAGAAGTCCCATGGTTGCAAAGGGCAGCGTCTTGCCCAGATAATCCACAAATGCCGGAGTTTTTTTCCCGGCAGGAAACACAAAAAACGGAAGGAACCGGGTTATCAACGTTCCAACTACCATTGCAGATACAATCAAAAGCGCTCTCACTGGAATCTGACTCATCCCTCTTCCTCCCTCTCTGCCTTTATCCGCTCTGTCCTGAGCTTTTCCTTTCTCTGATAGGAAAAGCCCAAAACAGCGAAAATCACTGCCATGGACGGCAAAATAAAGGCATCCTTTCCAAATATAAGAAGACAGAGCGCCGACGCGCCGACACCGAGAAGCGCCGGTCTGTGTCCCTCCCTCTGTTTCCACTGATCTACAAAAATTACAACAAACAGAGCCGTCAGGGCAAAATCAAGTCCTTTCGTATTAAATGTAATCAGGTTTCCTGCCAGAGCGCCAAGAACACTTCCGCCCACCCAGTAGCACTGATTCAGAAAACTGATCCAGAAATAAACCCATTCCCGTTCCAGTTCAGACGGAATCTGTTCACTGCAGACCACAGAAAAGGTCTCATCGGTCAGAGAAAAAATCAAATACGCTCGGAACCGTTTCAAACCTCCGTATTTTCCCAGCATGGAAATCCCATAAAACAGGTGGCGGGCATTGAGCATCAGGGACATCACAAGCGCCGTAACGGGGTACACCGCTGCTGCAAGCATCGTAACCCCCAGATACTGAAGACTTCCTGCATAAACAAAAATACTGATAGCTGCTGTCCAGCCGATTCCATATCCGTTCACATTCATCAGAATCCCATAAGCTGCTCCCAGAAACAGATATCCCACCATAATGGGAACGGTTCTGGGAAATGCGTAATTCAGCTCTGCACGTCTCCAATCCCACATGTCCTCTACCTCTCTGACATAAATTATTTCTTGCTTTCCAGGCTGTACTCCCGTATACTGATACATGTAAATCCTATCATGTGAGCCACATTGCAGGAACCATCTGTATCCATTCAGAGCAGTCAGGCTTCTGCGATTGTTTTATTGTAATCACATTGATTTTATTTGTCAACCGGCAAACTCCCTGCAGCTTTCGTTTTTTCTTCGTAACGATTCAGGACTGCGGGAGATCTGGCAGAAAAATTCGTGTCAAGCTTGCTTGTACGCGGGTTTTCCTGCCAGTTCTCACATCGGAAGAATCTCCGATGCTTCTTGTTCGGCTTTGCCGGACAAGAAGATGCCCCGTCCTGAACAATTACTTTTCTTCACCGCTTTCAGGGATACAGCCATTTGCAGCTAGGAGGTATTCTATTGTCCCATTTATCAGAACTATATTCTCATTCTCAGTGCTGTCTCTGCCCCCGTATGTGCAGAGCAGACCGCACTACAGCATCCGGATACTGCAAGGCTCCAGCCGGCATTCTGGCTGCCCGGGCTGCCCTTCATTTCTGGGAAGAGCCATGTATCAGCGGCCCCCAGGGAAGCGGAGCTATTTTTTTCAGCGGATGCACCCTCCGCTGCTGCTTCTGCCAGAATTACAAAATCAGCAGAGCGCCCCAGGGCAAATCCATTTCTTCTGAGCGATTAGCTGAGATATTTTTAGAGCTTCAGGAGCAGGGCGCCCACAACATCAATCTGGTCACTGCCACTCATTATCTTCCCTGGATTCTGCCTGCTCTGGACATGGTAAAAAAACAGCTTCACATCCCTGTTGTATACAACTGCGGCGGCTATGAACGGCTTGAAACCATTCAGGCCCTCAGAAGCTATGTAGACATCTGGCTTCCTGATCTGAAATATTTCAGTTCCAATTTATCCCGCCGCTATTCACAGGCGCCAGACTATTTTGACAGGGCTTCTGTTGCTATCCGGCAAATGATTCTTCAGACAGGAACACCTGTCTTTGATGCTCAGGGAATCATGCAAAAAGGTGTAATTATCCGCCATCTTGTACTTCCCGGTCAAAAGAAGGACTCCATCCAACTCATCAAATGGATGGCCGAAGAGCTTCCCAAAAAACAGTTTTATATCAGTTTGCTGAGCCAGTATACGCCCTATGAAAAAAATCCCGATTTCCCGGAATTAAACAGACGTATTACCAGCTATGAATATCAGAAGGTTGTGGATACTGCCCTGGAATCTGGGCTGGAGCAGGGATTTATGCAGAAACGGACCAGCGCCAAGGAAGAATATACGCCGTCCTTTGCCTATCAGGGGCTGTAGGAATTAATTGTTTTGCTAATATTATGTTTGTTCATTAGTAGTAATCATTTCTGACATTTACACAAAATTATAAAAACGAACCTAAAAAGAGGATACCAACGATTGACATCTTTGATATCCTCTTTCACTTTTCTTCGTCCATTGGACTGTACCTCTCTTTATTTTATTATGTAATAAAATTTTCCTCTGCCCTTTGTTACTCTACCAATCTTCTCCACTCACTATCTTTTGTATCTTAACTGTTATCCGGTTCTGAAATATATCCCTCTCCCTATACTTTCTCGTCATATAGAAAAAACAATTCTTTTCAGTTTTTGATAACCCTTTGAAATGGATACTTCCTCTTGGTTTTTCACCTGGCAGATTCTTTTTCCTTTGTTTCCATCTATCTCATTATGTAGTGGAAACGAAACTAACTATTTCGGTGGTCCGTACCTCCTTCTTTCATATTTTTTGAAATTCCCTTTCCTCTGAGAATTTCGATTGAGAACTTTTTGTTCTCTTTTTGTTTCTCTCTTGTTTTGTTGTCTTTATAATACCAGATAACCAACCATTTGTCAACGCTTTTTTAGAATTATTTTTATATTATTTGTTAATTATCAAATTGTATATAACAATTCAAAAAATTTAATCAAAACACACGAATCGCGCATCGAAATCAACCTTCCATGACATAAGAAAGAAGATCGCTCGCGAGCTTCTCCGCCTACGGTAGGTCGCTTCTGCGACAAAATTCTCAGCCTCCTCATGGCGATCCCTGCGAAGCGTTTTTATTTCATAGGGTGTAATTTTCTATGAAATAAAATAAGGACCCGAGAAAAAGCCTCCTATGCTGCCCACAAGGTTCTTTCTCTCGAATCCTATTTTTCTGTGGAAGGGAGAAGCTTAAAACTTCTCAAACCGCTCCACATCGGTTACAAATATGGTTGCTCCGCCCAGCTCTACCGTTACCGGCATCATCATATATCCGGTAGACATAGCTCCGATTCCGGGAGCAGGCATATCGCAGGTAATTCTCTGTCGTTTTCCGCAGGTCTCATGAATCAGATCAATCGCCTCGTCTACACGATTCTCGTCTGTACCAATCATCAGAGTTGCATTTCCCTTTTTCAGGAATCCGCCGGTTGTCGCCAGTCGGGTCACACTAAACTGATGCTCTGTCAGTACATCTGTTACACGGTTTCCATCATCAGAACTTACAATTGCATAAATAATCTTCATATCATGCACCTCCTGCACACAGAATTTTCTATAGAAAACTCCGGAATATTTGCAACAATTTCATTGATTATATCACAATTCTCTCAACATGTAAATCGCTTGATTCCAGGACGTTCCATTCCTGCAGCAATTCAGCCATGATTCTTCCTACCAGATTAGATTACCGCGGACGAGAAACGCCGGGCATTGCTCTGTGAAAATTCAAACGGAACGCCGGCTTTATTTTTCCTGTACAAGAGCCTCTGCCAGCGCCTCCATCTGCTGCTTTGTATCTTCATGGACAGCAGACTTAATGGTTACTGTAGGCTCTGCAAAAGTAATCTGCTTCATGGTTTCCAGAATTGCCCGCATGGCCTTTCCTGCCATCGGCGCCCAGGAGCCATTTTCCATGATTCCTACGGTACGTTTCTGGAATCCCTTTGACTTCATGTGAAGAAGAAATTCTTCCATACAGGGGAAAAGGCCTCCGTCATAGGTTGCAGCTGCCACTACCATTCTGTCATAAAAAAATGCCTTCCGGACAGCCACCGACATATCGGTGCGCGCCAGATCCATCACCTCGACATGCTCCTCTCCCTTCTGGCGTAGCATTTGGGCCAGAAGCTCAGCAGCATGAGCAGTATTTCCATGAACAGACGCATACGCTACCAGCACGCCCTTCTGCTCTGGCTGATAGGTGCTCCAAATCTGGTATTTTTCCAGATAGAAGGCCAGATCATCCTTCAAAATAGGGCCGTGAAGGGGACATATTACAGCAATATCCAGAGCTGATGCCTTTTTCAGAAGCCCCTGGACCTGAACTCCGTATTTCCCAACGATATTCAGATAGTAACGGGCTGCCTCATCCTCCCAGTTTTCCTCGGAATCCATGGTGCCGAAACGTCCGAACCCATCTGCAGAAAAAAGGATCTTTTCCTGCTGCTCATATGTGACCATAACCTCCGGCCAGTGAACCATGGGAGCCATAAAAAACTGAAGGGTGTGTGTTCCCAGCTCCAGGGTACTACCTTCCTTTACTTCAACCTTTCTGTCTGTCAGATCCAGATCAAAAAACTGTTCGATCATGGCAAAGGTTTTTGCATTTCCCACAATTTTAGCCTCTGGGAAACGCTCTGCAAACCGCTTAATATTAGCTGCATGATCTGGTTCCATGTGAGATACGATCAGATAATCCGCCGGCTCACCTGCCAGAGCCTGCTCCAGATTGGCAAACCACTGCTCTGTAGCCCGTCCGTCCACAGTATCCATCACGGCAATCTTATCATCCATAATTACATAGGAATTATAGGTTACTCCATTGGGAACCTGGTACTGGCTTTCAAACAGATCCAATGTTTTATCTGTCACTCCAATATATAATACAGAATCTGAAATATAAGTGTCCTTCATGTTGCTTCCTCCTGTAAAATATGCTTCTTTCTATTTTTGAATACATCAATCCCGCATATTTTATCATGAGCCGAAAAAACATTCTATTAGAAAAAATCACAAAATCTTATCGGTATTAGTTCTTTGTTTCTCTATTCTCACTACTCCAGCACCATTTCCAGGCAGCATATCCGATGACTGCAGTTCCTGCCAGTGTAACAGTCTCTGCCAGAACCAGTTTTCCATAATTGGCTGCCAGCACTGAAGCCATATTGACTCCCATGTGAAGTACAATGGCAAGGGGATAGAAATACCATTTTTCCCGATTTCTTACTGCCTTCCAGACAAACAGGGAAAGAGCCAGATGAAGGGCAATCGCCAGAATCCGTTCTCCTCCTCCCAGAAAAAACTGCCAGGCCGGAAGCTGCCCCAAAGGCGCCAGACTTTCCAGCACCTGCTGGCTGTCCATATTCTCCGACAGAGCAGATACCAGGCTTCCGGTATTAATCATAACAGAATAGAGCAGATTATTTACCGATGCCATTCCAAGAATCAGTACAGCCTCCAGACCGCCGTGACCTGCTCCATACATCAGAGCATTTTCTCTGGTCCATTTTCCCTTCATAAGAAAACGCATGGTCAGATAACGCCCTGTTTCCTCAAACAAACCTGCTGCCAGTCCGCCATAAAGAGCATAGAGCCACAGATTTTCACTCAGAGCTTTGCTCACTGGCCCCATTTTCAAAAGCACCAGGCTGTGCATCAGCTGCTCCAGAAGCATGGCAAATAAAAAGAAACTTCCGCATCCCAGAAAAAACGGCAGCATATCAGCCTTTTGTTTCCGTCGAATCAAAATCAGAAGAGCCAGGGGAAGCCCCCAGGCCACTACAAGAGAAAATACCATCCCGGCAATGCTGCCGGCAGGCACATGCAATTCTGTCATTCCAACCCTCTCCTTCCTTTCTGATACAAATCTACCATTTTGACCACCTGAGCCCTGGTATACGGCTTCTCAATAAATCCAAAAGCCTGAATCTTCCACGCCTCCAGTGAAAATCCGGGAATACTGGACATTAAAACCACAGCCGGAGGATTCTTCAGCTTATGAAGCTCAGAAGCCAAACTGATTCCGCTGATATCAGGCATTACAATATCTGTAAATACCATATCCACCTGATTTTCTTTTACAAATTCTACAACTGCCACAGCTTCTTCAAACTGCCCCAAAAGGCAGACCTGATCCAGATTCCGGAAAATACCGGTCATCTTGTCAAGCAGCTCTTCATCATTATCCACAATCACTACATTTACCGCCATTTCATATCCCCTACCCTTATATTTTATTTCCAGCCGCCAAAAGACGGGTGTTCCTTCATTGCCCCATTCCAAATAAGCTCCTCAGTCACAGCCTGATAATCCGCCATTTTCTGCGCCTTCTTAATCTTCTTTAACAGCTTTTCCTCTCCCTCAAAAAGAAATCCCAGATACGCCCAGAGCTCCTTCATTTTAAACAGAACATTCCGATCACCAGACATCACTCTGCCATACCCTTCCAGAAGCTCTCCATGGAAAGCTGCCAGTCGCTGCCTGCAGGCTCTGCTTCCAGGAACATTCCCCAAGACCTGCGGCAAATCTTCTCCCTTCTGTGTCAGCGCCTCTGCCAGAAAGGGATTCGATAAAAGCCCTCTTCCCAGCATGATCTCTCCTACTCCGGGAAAACGTTTCTGAAAGCTCTCTGCATTCTCCACAGAAAAGATATCTCCATTGTAGCATACTGGATTTTCGCTGCTTGCTACCGCTGAGGCAAATACCTCCAGATTGGGATGATTTTTATAGTAATCTGTCTGCAGCCTTGGATGAATAATCAGCTTTTTCAAAGGATATCTGTTATAAATAGAAAGCAAAGTAGAAAACTCCTCCGGTTCTTCCATTCCTATACGAGTTTTTACCGAAAGCCCCATGGAATATGTCTCCAATTCTCTGCTTACCCGCTCAAAAAAACGATCCAGCTCCTCTGGAATGCCAAGAAAACCGGCGCCCCGACGCTTGGGCACTACTGTAGCAGAAGGGCACCCCAAATTCAGATTCACCGTATCATACCCCATCTCATTCAGCTTCCTGGCCGCCCAAAGGAAATCCTCTGCCTGATTCGTAAGAATCTGAGGAATCAGCCTGATTCCCTGATTATTCTCAGGACGAACATCCTCCATCTCCCGGCTGGTCAGCTTTCTTGTCTGATTTGGTGTAAGAAAAGGGGAATAATACTCCGAAATTCCAGAAAAATGTCTGGAATAAGCCCTACGAAATACATGGCCGGTAATCCCCTCCATCGGGGCAAAGTGAATTTTCATATCCTTACTCTCTGTTCCTTCCATAATACGTTTTTTGCAATTAATTAAGTTTATCATGTATCCTTTTTTTCCGCAACCAGAACTCAATTCAGGCGCGGCAGGGATCGAAAAATACCGGAGGCAGAAAAACTGCTCCGGCATTTTCAAACAGGTAGTCTTATTACTTATTTTTTAACAGGTATTGCTTTCCTGCTACAGCAGGAAAGGATCGTTTAACCGCTCCAGATACTCTCTTAAAATTCCGTCATAATGAACTGCTTCCGGATTCTCCGGTCCCAGCTCCTTGGGATTCATCTGGAAAGGATCTGCCTCATTGTCATAAAGAAGACGTTTCGGCTTATCTCCAGGGGTACATCCCAAATCCACCACATAGGTGTGGGTTTTGGTACGAATTCCCCTCCATCCAAAGGACTTTGGATTCATGCCCAGCTTCCGATAGGGATTTACCAGCTCCGGCATTCCGGGGAACATACACAGATATGCATGCTCCGGCTCGCCCTCCGTTTCTTCTTTTCTAATCCAGTCTCCCAGACATCTTCCCTCAATGGTATCCGGCTGACTGACTCCCAGAAGCTGAAGAAGCGTCGGCATATGATCCTGACTGGCGAACAAAACATCACTTTCTCCAGCCGGGATTCCCGGGCCATGGAAATAAAGCGGTATCCGGATGGATTCTTCATACCAGATATTCTTGCCGTAACGTCCATGAGAGCCCATACAGTCTCCATGATCCGCTGACAGAACAATCAGTGTATTTTCCATCAGACCTTTTTCCTTCAGGAAATCCATCAGACGGCCAAAATTTTCATCCAGTCCGCTGATTGCTGCAAAATACTCCTGCCTCTTTTTCAGATAGGAAGGATCCTGCTTCCATTCCTCCGGCACATTCTCCCGGAAAGGAAGTTCTTTTCCTTCATAAAGTTCCATGTACCGCTCAGGAACCATATCATAAGGCGGATGCGGCGGGTTCCAGGACAGGAACAGACAGAAGGGGTTATCATTTTTCCGCTGCTCCAGATACTCGATCGCCGCGTCCGTTTCAAACTCTGGTGACCATTTTCCCGGATAGATAGGTTCGCAGGTATCTTTCCAGTAATGTGGCTCCAGATGTTTGTCCATGGCTCCATAGGAAAGCCAGTAGTCAAAGTGATGACGACGCTCTCCCGGCGGAGTATAGGCATCCCAGTAACGGGCTCCTGAGGAAGGGCTGGCATGGAAGTTTTCTTCACTTCCGTCCAGATGCCATTTTCCAATGTATCCAGTGTCGTATCCTGCCTCATGAAGCACATCGGAAATGGTCACTTCCTGAGGTCTCAGCATTACCACCTCGTCCAGCCCTATTTTACAGTTGGTCCACATGCCGCAGCTCTGTGGATATTTTCCGGTCAGAAGCGATGCCCGGTGAGGCGAACAAAGAGGATAGGTGCTGACTGCATTGGTACAGCTCATGCTTTCAGCTGCAAATGCATCCATATTCGGTGTCAGCACCGGATCCTCTCCTGCTGCCCCAATTCCGTGAGCACGCCACTGATCTGCAAAGATATAAAGCAGATTCACTGGTTTCATAGCGTTCTCCGTAATTGATCGTTATTTTTTATGAAAATCAGATAATTAGTTTGCAGAACCGTTTAAGTAGGTCTCATATGCTTCCTGGTTGATTTCCAGAGCACGCTCGATTCCTCTTGCCTTCAGCTCTTCAATAAACTGGTCATACTCAGCCTCGAAATCATTTACGCCCAGAATCCAGGACTGGAATTTCTCCTCTACGTACGGCTGAATGTTTGCCATCAGGTTCTTGTACTCGGTATCAACCTCTGCACTGTACTTCAGCTCCAGCTCACCGTCTGCGTAAGGAGGCATATCCTCGCCAAACCATTCCGGATGTGCGTTGTAAAGCTCACTTGCTTCTTTACCAATCTCAGTCATGGTTGCCTTCTCGTACTCGCCGTCCTGGCACATACCGATACGGTACTGAGCGCCGATGGAACGCAGGTATCCGATAGGAGTCAGCTCAGACTTAAGAACCTTATCTGTAAACTGCTTTGTTCCGTCTGCATTCTTGGTGTAGGTATCGCCTTCAATACCCCAGTTGATTAACTCATCGCCTTCCTCAGAGAAGAAGTAATCCATGAATTTAATAACAGTTACCGGATCCTTACACTGAGAAGAAATTCCCCAGCCAGCGCCCGGATAACGGCTTACTCTCTCTTTTACTACTCCGTGCTGGTCTGCCGGCGGTGCAATCGGGATCATCTTGAAGCCAGGAATTGCCTCTGCCAAAGAAGTATTGTAGTTACCTGCACTTACCCAGTCATGAGTACATCCGCCCAGGTTTCCGCTCAGCAGAGTATCTCGGCTGGATGCGCCTCTGGTGAAGATCTCCGGGTCAATAATGCCTTCTTTATACCACTGAATCATGCCTCTTACGCCGTCCTTGAAGTTCTCTTCCATCGGCTCAAAGGTAATCTTTCCGTCTCTCGGATAGAAAGTGGTGCTGGTATCCCACAGATACAGATACTCTTCAGGCATCTTCCATCCTGCACGGTCAAACAGCGGAACCTCATCCTTTAATCCGTTTCCGTTAGGATCCTCATTGCGGAATGCGTACAGTACGTCATGCAGCTCATCTACTGTGGTGGGAACCTCCAGCCCAAGCTTGGTCAGCCAGTCTTCACGAATCCACCAGTACTCAGCAGACAGCAGCTCCTGGTTCTTCGGCAGATAGTAAATATTTCCATCCAGAGAGGTTGCAGACTGACGATATCTGTCATCCTCTTCCATAACTCTCTTAATATTCGGTGCATGCTCTTCAATCAGATCATTTAACGGAATCAGACCGCCGTCTCTTCCCAGCTTTTCCAGCTCAGATGCATCTACATATCCGATAATATCAGACAGCTGACCGGAGCTGAGCATCAGGTTAAATGCCTCTTCCTCGTTAGAGTTTGTCTTAGAAATGGTTCCTTTTAAGCTGACATTGGTTCTCTTTGCAGCTTCCTGCCATACCTGCCAGGTCGGATCAAACGGCATATTATTGAAGTTCAGGAAAATTGTAAATTCCTTCGGCTCAGCGGAAACCAGACTTCCTTCCAGTTTTTCCCCCTCTGCTCCTGCTGCCTGTGTTGCTGCCGGCTGACCGTTTCCTGCCGGAGCCTCTTCCTTCTTGCCGCCGCATCCGGTTACCAGAGATGCTGTTGATGCAGCTGCCAGTGCCAGTGCGATTACCTGCTGTTTTCTCATAACCCTTCTCCTTTAAAATATAATGTTTTTTACGATTCCATTCAGCTTCCTGTAAACTGGATACCCCAGTCAGGAAGCCGAACGGAATGAATGCATAAATTTAACCCTTAACACCGCCTACGGTAAGACCGGTCTTAAAGTATTTCTGAACAAACGGGAACACTACCAGCATCGGGATGATTGCAATGATAATGACCGCATAAATAATGGTTGTCGGTGAGCTTAATGATTCTGCAGTTACCAAAGCTGCATCGGCTGCGTTCGCTACACGGTCTACGATCATCTTCTTTAACATAACCTGCAGCGGAGCCTTAGAATCATCATTTAACAGCTGCATTGCCCAGAAGTAGCTGTTCCATCTGTTTACTGCGTAGAACAGACCCACAGTAGCCAGAGCCGGTTTTGACAGCGGCAGGAAAATCTTGTAGAAGATGGTAAAGTGGTTGGCTCCGTCAATGAAAGCCGCCTCCTCCAGTTCATAAGGTACCTGCTCAAAGAAGCTCTTCATAATAACCATATTGTAGGTATTAATTGCAAAGCCCAGAATAATTGCAGTTCTGGTATTTAACAGACCGAAATCTCTGAAGTTCAAATAGGTAGGAATAATACCTGCATTGAACCACATGGTGAAAATTGCAACCAGTGTAAAGAATTTCCGGAATGCCAGACGTTTCTTAGACAGAGCATATGCCATGGATGTGGTAAATGCCATGTTTACTGCTACACCGGCAATGGTATAGAACAGGGTATTACCGTAAGCAGTCCAGATTCCTGGTTTTGCAATAGCCTGACGGTAGCTGTCCAGAGTGAAATTCTTAATGGAAAACATAACAGAGCCGTTTTCCACGTACAGCGGTTTGCTTAATGATGCGATCAGCGCGTAATAAATCGGGTACAGAACAACCATTGAGATGATAATTCCCATGATTACCATGAAAACGTTGAAAACCTTCTCACCGGTTCCGATGACCTGACCCTGATGTTTCTTCTTTTTCATGCCGTCCTCCTTACCAAAGTGCATTGTCTGTAATCTTCCGGCTTACCCAGTTGGATAAGGAAACCAGAATCAGAGCCACCAGTGCTTCGAACAGACCTACAGCTGTCGCCAAACCGTAGTTACCGTTTTCAAATCCAAGGCGGTAAGAGTAGGTTGCAATAACGTCTGCAGTTGCATAAGTAGAAGGCTGATAAAGAAGCAGGATTGCCTCGTATCCAACCTTTACCATCTTACCAATGTTTAATACGAACATGGTAACAATGGTCGGCATGATTGCCGGGAAAGTGATACTTTTGATTTTCTGCCATTTTCCAGCTCCATCTACGGTAGCTGCCTCATAAAGCTGAGGATCAATACCCATGATAGCGGCGATGAAAACAAGCGCATTAAATCCGGCATTCTGCCAAAGTGTCATTCCTGTATAGATACCTCTGAAATACTGCGGCTGTACCATAAAATATGTAGGTTCGAATCCCAGCTTAGAAAGAATCATGTTAATGATACCGGTACTGGGAGACAGGAAGTTTACAACCATACCACATACTACTACAACAGATACAAAGTGCGGAAGCAGTGTTGCTGTCTGTGTCAGCTTGCTGACAAATTTGTTCTTCATCTCTGTAACACAAATGGCCAGGAGAATCGGAACCGGGAAACAAACTGCAATCTGCCAGAAAGAAATCATCAATGTATTTTTAAATACACGGATAAAATCTCTTCCAGTTAAAAAATCAACAAAATTCTTTAACCCCACAAATTCACTGCCCTCAAACCCGCGGAAAATGTTATAATCATAGAATGCGATCCGCAGACCGGACATCGGCCGGTAAGCAAAGGCCAGGAACCATAACAGGCCTGGGAGAAGAAGCAGATACAGCTGATAATTCTTTGCAATACTTTTAAGCCCCACCTTCAGCTGTGTCCCCAGTGCTGTTTTTTCTTTTGACTGCTTTTGCATCAGGAAACCCCCTTAGTTTTTTTGGCGTGCACGCTTTTGTAGATACAGTTTACCCCGAAACCCCTATATAAGTAAATCATCGTTTTTCAAAAGGCATTCTTTTTCCCCTATAAAAGCATCACCATTTTTCAACTGCATCACCAAAGGGAATGATTCTATTGATTTACGGCATTTTTTATACTATATTAAGAGAAATGATTTTATTTTTATTGATTTCTTCCAAAGAAAAGAAAGAGAGGTCCCTATGAATCCAACAAACTATTTGATTATTATTTGCGATCAGCTGTCTGCTACCGCTTTGAGTGCCTATGGAAATACCTATTCCCGCACACCTAATTTAGATCGGTTGGCAGAGCGTTCTGCAATTTATGAATACGCATATACTCCCTGCCCACTATGTCAGCCAGCCAGAGCCTCCTTCTGGACATCCCGCTATCCTCACGAAACCATGGTGCGCACCAATCTTCCCAAGCAGCGCCTGCCTTTCTATCAGGGCGATGACCAGACACAGATACCGGAAACCTTCCCATCTGTTTCCGATACGATTCCAGCTATGGGAGAGCTTTTTTCTGACGCCGGTTATCGGTGTGTTCACTTCGGAAAAACTCATGACTACGGTGCATTAAAAGGATTCGAGGTAATTCCTTCTAATGAAATTCCAAAAGAACGTACCAATCCTGCTATCAAGTTTGATTATGAAACCTTCCTTGATATTGATACAACAGAGAAAACGGTCAGCTGGCTGAAAACAGAAGGTGCCCAAACCACACAGCCCTTCCTCGCTGTAGCAGATCTCCAGAATCCACATAATATCTGTGCCTATATTGGAGAAAAGCAGCATGGAGCGGATCCGGAAAACTTCCCGCTGGACAGAGAACTTCCTCCGCTTCCGGAAAACTTTGAGTTTGATGATATCAAAAACCGTCCGGAATTTATCCAGTATCTCTGCTGCGCTCACCGCAGACTTCGTCATGCCAGCCACTGGGATGAAACCGATTACCGGTATTATCTCTATGCCTACTATTACTATCTGGAAATGGTAGATCAGCAGATTGGAGAAATCTTAAATGCACTGGAGGAAAGCAACAAGGCAGACAATACTGCTATCCTCTTCTTTGCTGACCACGGAGAAGGAATGGCATCCCATCGAATGGTTACCAAATACGGTGTATTCTATGAGGAAAGCAACCGGGTTCCCTTCTTTGCCTGCGGCCCCCGTATTGCCGGAGGAAGAAGAATCAACGGCGTATTCTCTCTCCTGGATCTTCTTCCCACCATGTTAGACCATGCTGGCATTTTAAAAGATTCCTTTGCCGGAAGGAGCCAGCTATCCTCCCTGTCCGGAGCCTGTGACCGTACAGACAATGCCTATGTGGCATCTGAGTGGCACGACGAATTCCGGGATTATACTGTGCCTGGACGTATGATTTGTGATGAGCACTACAAATACACCTGCTACCTGGAGCCGGACAGTGAAGAGTTGTTTGATTTAAACAACGATCGTCTGGAAAAACGAAATCTAGCCCGCCTTCCTGAATATGCACAGATTCTGGAACAGTATCGTGAAAAGCTGAAAAAGCATGTAGAGGAAACAGGGGATGATTTCTTCCGCCTTGCCTGCTCCGATGCGTCTGCTTACAGAAAGCATCCTCTGGGATTTGGTCATCACGAAGGACTCAGCGCTGTTGAGGTGTATTCCCAGAGCCTGAAAAAATCATAACTACAACGTAACTATTCAGGACGGCGGGAGAATCTCTGATGCTTCTTGTTCGGCTTTGCCGGACAAGAAGATTCCCCGTCCTGAACAGTTACAGCACAACTTAGAAAAAGGACCGAATTTATTATGAGACCCCATGGAACCCGGAAAAAATGCCAAGGAGCTTATAAAATTTCACTGTATCGCCTGTTTTTTGCCCTTGCACTAACCATTGCCCTGATACTTTGCACCCTGACCGGCTGGTTTTTAAACCGCCAGTCCAAATCAGACTACTACCATTATCTGGAGCAGTCCGCTGTCTCACAGAAAAACATTTCCTCTCTTTCTGTGAATGTAATTGTCAATGCCATTGGAGCCTGCACCAAAGGCACAGAAATTACCCGCTGGGTAGATTCCTCTACTCTGCCGGAATTTTATTTTAATGCCATTGCAGCCTCAAGGAAAATACAGGCGGCTACTACAGATATTCTTCAGGTAGAATACCAGGTGGCAGTTACCCCTCTCAATCCCAGAGCCTATCACGGTGTTATTACCAATATGGTTCTTACCGGAAACCGCTCCCTTTCTATCGAGAACTACTGTGCAGAGCATGGCATTTCCAGTGAAAGCTATTTACAGATCGTTGAGCACTTTCAGGAAGATGAGACTCCTGTTGTTCTTCCCCGCTATAACTCTGAATCCGGGAAGCTGGAAGATATTCAGTATATTGTAAAAAATATAGGTAAGATTCACCCCTATTTATTTTTTATAACCATTCCCATTGATTCTCTGATTCAGGATTCCCTGGCAGACAGTTTCTTCCTATACAATGGGAGCGGAATTTTTGCCCTTTCTCAGCAAGATGAAAGACAGCAGGAAAAAGCCCAGAAGCTATATCATCAGCTGATGATGAACGAAAGTCATACGGACTTTTCCCAGCTTCAGATCCTTCAGGGACAGCACCTGATGGTATCAGAAATTCCCTATGTGGGATGGCACCTTGTCCGGCTTTACCCACCTCTGCCTCTTCATGTACAGGGACTCTTGTTTTTCCTGGTTGTTGTCTGCGTCTGTGTGGCTCTGGCGCTGACCCTCAGCTACTATCTTGTGGAAAAGCTGTATCACCCTGTTAAGGAGCTGTTAGAGGCCTCTGTTCTTCCCGTAAAAGGCGGAAAACAGCTAGACGAATTCCAGATCATCCGTACCAATATGGAAAAAATCACAGAGCTTGGAACACGTCTCCATGAAACCATGGCTGAAAATGACTCCCTGATGTCTATCCAGTCCTACAAAGAACTGCTGTTTTCCGGAAATGTCAGCGGCGAAGTCCTGAGCCAGTTTAAAAATCCTGATGCCGATTACTGTGTGGCAATTGGAGAAACCCTGTGCCAGGAAGACGATCGGGCCTACCAGACCATTTCTCTTCAAAAGGCGGCAGCCTATGACTCAGCTGCCCACAATCCGGATTTGTTCTACATTAATCTGGACTACAACCGCTATGCATTGATTTTAAAAACCAGTTCCCTGAACCTGGCTGGCGAAATTCTTCGAGATATGATCCATAAAATGGAAGCCAACAATGCTCTTTTAGATTCGGATCACAGAATTGTGCTTTCCGATATCCATAAAGGACTGGAACAGCTGCATGTCTGCTACCAAGAGGCTCTGCGGATTCTGGATTACCGCTTCCTCCATGCAAAATCACGGCTGATTACTTACCAGGAAATTTCCTCCATTGATGCTGTAACCTATTCCTATCCTCTTCAGATGGAAAATCGTCTCATCCACTGTGCTCTGGAGGGAAAGCGGGAGACCATCGAAATCTTTGAATCCATTATCCGGGAAAATATCCGGGATAAGGATCTTTCCAAAGAAACGCTTCAGAATCTGATTTACGCATTCATCGGAACAATTTCTAGAATCTTCCAGGAAATGAAAACAACTCCTCAGGATTTTCTTGGAAAAGATATTGATTACCGGTACCTTTACAATCACTGGAATGATTCCGCGGTCTTTATTGAGATTAAAGATATCCTGGAATCCATTATCCAGACAGTATGCAAACAGGAAAACAGCCGGGATCGAGAGCTTCTTGATAAAATGCTGGGTTATATTTATGAAAACTATTCCGACGACATTATGTTAAATGATCTGGCCGATTACCTGAACATTTCACCCAAATACTGTGGAATTCTGTTTAAGCAGCTAAGCGATAACAATTTCAAGGATTTCCTGAACCGTTACCGAATTGACCGCTCCAAGGAAATTCTGGAACAGGATCCCTCGATAAAAATTGTTGATTTAAGCGCAATGGTAGGTTTTAATTCCTCCAACAGCTTTATCCGTGTATTTAACAAATATGTGGGCATCACGCCAAAGGCTTATCAGGATCGGATGCGGGAATCCCATTGATTTATTTTGAGTAACTATTCAGGACGGCGGGAGAATTGGAAGAAAAATCCGTGTCAAGCTTGCTTGTAAGCGGGGCTTTCTTCCAGTTCTCACATCGGAGGAATCTCCGATGTTTCTTGTCCGGCTTTGCCGGACAAGAAGATGCCCCGTCTTGAACAGTTACTATTTTAAACAAAAGAGATTTTGCTTCAAAAATGGCATTTGCCTCTTTGAAACAAAATCTCTTTTTCATTTTCAGAACTCTCTTTTATTCAGGAAACCTTATTTTTCAACAGAAATTACCGTTCCGGTAAAGGCCTCTGTCTCATCCAGCTCCCCTGTATAGGTAACCGTCACCCGATCTCCGTCCTTTACAGAAGAAAAACCCTTCGGCTCCTTTCCCTGATCAAAGGAAAGCACATACTCGTGGCCTTCTTTATCTGTAATAACAAACATAAAGCTCTTAATGTCACTGATGATTCCTGTAATCACAGATTCCTTTTCTGACTGAGCCTGATCTGGCTCTCCGGTCTCTGTCTCACCTGCGGTTTCCGCTCCTGATACTTCTGTCCCTGCTGTCGCAGCCGAAGTTGTCTCATTCTTTCCCTGAGCAGTACAGCCAGCTGTCATCATCAATACAGTAATCACCGCAATGACCAGATTTTTCTTTTTCATAGAATTGTCCTCCTCATATGGAAGCTTCCTTTTTGCAAAGCTCCTCTTTTTCTTTAGGATTTTCCCTTTTCATAATATTAGACGAGGACAACCTTTAAAAAGTTTCAATGCATTTTATTTTATCAGCCTATTGGTTCAAAATCTGCTGCTCCATGCTTACAGAGAGGACAGATATAATCATCTGGAAGTGTATCTCCCTCATAAATATATCCGCAGATCTTGCAGACAAAGCCCTTCTTTCCCTCTGTCTCCGGCTTCGGCTTTACGTTCTTCTGATAATAGGTGTAGGTCATGGTATCCCGATCACTCATAACGCGGGCCTCTGTTACCGTACAGATAAACATGCCATGGGTATCCAAATCCACATACTGCTCTACCTTCAGGGACATAAATGCATTGATGTATTTAGGCAGAAATACCAGTCCATTGTCAGAACGACAGGTCTTCCAGCCTGCAAACTTGTCTGCCTGACGTCCGCTCTGGAATCCAAAGTTCTGGAATACCCAGAATGGCGCATCTACAGACAGGCAGTTTACATTTAAAATTCCTGTTTTCTTAATAATATGGTGAGAATAGTTTGCTTTATTGATGTTGACTGCTACCCGGAAGGGCTGATCTGTCAGCTGAGTTACCGTATTGACAATCAGTCCATTATCTCTGGTTCCGTCATTGGAGGTTACCACATACAGACCATATCCAATCTTAAACAGCGCAGTCATGTCATTCTTATTAGCCTTCTCTGCAGACTGGGCAATATACTCCCGGCTCAGTTCCTCTGCCATAGCCTCTAACTGCTGCAGATTCTCTTCACTAAGCGAGGACATGATTTTAACTGTTGTATTCAGCCAGGTAATATTCTTACTCTTCTCAAACATGCCGCTCATAACCTTAGCAGCCAAAGGTGCCCAGGAACCATTCTCAATCAGTCCGATGGTACGCTTCTGGTATCCTCGCTCCGTTAAATGCTCAATAAATGTGCGCATAAAGGGGAACACATCTGCATTGTAGGTTGTAGTTGCCAGAACCAGCTTTCCATAGCGGAATGCATCCTCTACAGCCTTTGACATCTCTGTGCGGGCCAGATCACATACAACCACCTGAGGACAGCCTTTCTCTCTCAGCTTGCCAGCCAGCAGCTCTACTGCCTTTTTCGTATTTCCATAAACAGAAGTATAGGCAATCATCACACCCTCAGACTCAGCTGCATAGGAGGACCAGATTTGATATTTTTCAATATAATGTCCCAGATTTTCTTTTAATACAGGACCGTGGAGAGGACAAATTGTCTGGATATCCAGCGCTGAAGCTGCCTTCAGAAGATTCTGAACCTGAACTCCGTATTTTCCCACAATTCCGATATAGTAGCGTCTGGCCTCATCATCCCAGTCCTCTTCTACATCCATGGCTCCAAACTTACCAAAACCGTCTGCAGAAAATAACACCTTATCCCGGCTGTCATAGGTAACCATAACCTCCGGCCAGTGTACCATGGGCGCAAATACAAAGGTCAGTACGTGATTTCCCAAATCCAGGGTATCTCCGTTTTTCACCTCCAGCATTCTTCCCTCCAGGTTCAGAGAACGGAAGAAGTTGGAAATCATAGCAAAGGTCTTGGCATTTGCCACAATCACAGCCTCCGGATAAACCTTGAGAAAATTCTCAATATTGGCAGAATGATCCGGTTCCATATGCTGTACGATCAGATAATCCGGTTTTCTTCCATTCAGGGCCTTCTGTACATTATCCAGCCACTCATGGGTAAAGTTCTGATCCACCGTATCCATAACTGCTATTTTCTCATCCCGGATCACATAGGAATTGTAGCACATCCCATTGGGAACCGGATACTGTCCCTCAAACAAATCAACCTGATGATCATTGACGCCTGCATAAATAATATCATCTGTAATATACACAGGTTTTGCCCTCCTTTATTCTATGCATTTTTTGCTTATCTCCAGTATACCCTCTCTGCCTCTGCTGCACAAGCCTTTTTCGCTTATAATAAGGAAATTCTTGTCACCTCCAACAATGAAACCGCTATCTTCCAGTACATATGAAAAAACAGGAGTCTTCTGTTCTCCTGTTTTTTCAATTATTATATACGTAATACAACAGATACCATTCTATTCACCAAAGTTTTATCTCTCAATATACTGAATAGCAATGCACTTGGGACCGCCCTGTGCCACAAACACAGGACTCAGTTCCATTAAATGAGTCTCCAGCCCGGGAAATGCTTTTTCCAGCATACTTCGAATATTCTCTGCCTCTTCCTGCGCTGCGGCATGGACAATGTAGAAAATGTGCTGAGAACCGATTCCCTTCTCTTTCAGATAGTTTATGATTCCATGAACGGCTGCTGACATAGTACGTTTTACAAAAAACTTGTCAATTCTGGTTCCGTCATCCGTCAGCTTCATCACCGGCTTCAGTTTCAAAACACTTCCTAAAGCCGCTGCCACCGAGGTCAATCTCCCACCTCTCTTCAGGAAAGAAAAATCCTGGGGAATCAAAAAGGATTCTGTTTTTTGAGCCGCCTGTTCCAGCCATTCCAAAATTTCTGAAACGCTTTTTCCTGCTTTCTTCATCTTTTGGGCCACTTCTACCATGTAGCGATGAGGTCCGCACAGAGTTCTGCTGTTGAATACGGTAATTTTGTTCCGATTCTCCACCATCTCTTTCGCGCTGCACGCTCCATAGTAGGTTCCTGACAAACCATCTGCTATGGCAATATTGATAATTTCCGAATCCTGATACTTTTCATACAGATCCACCACCTCGCCAATGGGAGGCTGAGAAGACATTGGTATCTGACCAGCCTCTATCCGGTGATAAAACTCCTTCATATCAATCTGTAAATCTCTTCCCTCCAAATCGCCTATATGGACACAAAGAGGCACTGCCTCAAAGCCCGCCTTTCTCGCCTCCTCCTCTGTATATAACACAGAAGAATCTGTTATAATCTGTACCAAGATAACATCCTCCGCCCTATAATATAGTTGTAACGATTCCGGACAAGAAGATGCCTCGTCCCGAACAGTTATATATAGTTTTTGAAACCACTTATTATAGTTTGCAATACAAGTCGAATTTTGTCAATATGAGGGCGGATTAAATTTCTCTAAAATATAAGCCATGCATCTTCTTGTCTGCTTACAGCGAACAAGAAGCGCTGAGGGTCTGCAGAACTTTTTTATTTCTCTCTTCCAGTCTTTCCATAGCTGATTTCAGCATATCTTCTGTTACAGGATAAGGATAGTGCGCTACATCTGACATGTGAGGAATACGTGTCATGCACTCCTCCCACTGCTCCCGGGTAATCTCAATTTCCTCCAGAGAAGTAGGAAGATGAATGGCCTTATTCAGCCGGTAAATATCTTCAAATGCCTCCTCCTGCTGGTCTACCAGCAGCGCCAGAAGAACACCAAAGCCTACAACCTCTCCGTGCAAATGACGTTCCTCTATCACAGGATAAGCAGTCATGGCATAAAAAACAGCATGGGCCAAACCGCTGTTATAATCCGGTGTACAGTCCTTTGTCAGAAAAATAGATGCAATTCCCGTTGTTACTACAATTGCAAGAATAACCTGCTCCACCTCGTATGTAAGCATCCCTTTTTTGTGATCCTCATAGGCTTTAGAGCCATAATCCAGAAGGGGACTGCTGCACATCTGACTTACCGCAACTCCCAATGCCGTAAAATGCTCCAGACGTTCTCCTCTGGAAGAAATAGCTGCTTCATAGTATTTTGCATAGGTATCGCCGATTCCCGCCCACATATACTGACTGGGCGCCTTTGCAATAATCTCTGTATCAATAAAGGCGTGCATCACCGGGCGGACAAAGAAATGGGGCTTTAAGAAAGAGCCGTCCTCCTGATACATAATAGAAACTGAAGTACAGGCAGAGCAATTCGATGCAATAGTCGGGAAAGAAAAAACAGGCTTATCATCTGGTATGCACAAACACTTTACTGTATCCAGAGCTTTTCCACCGCCAACACCAAACACCATATCCGCCTGCTGATATAAGGTCATCTCTCTTAAATGTTCCACAGTATCATAGGTACAGTTTTCACCATAAATGACCTTTCCAATAATCTCAAGCTTTGTCTGTTTCACATAAGCTTCAATTTTATTATAGGCTGCATCCAAAGCCTTCCTTCCTCCAATTACCAGAACCTTTTTTCCATAGGATTCGCATACCGGACCAATATTTTTATAAATTTTGTCTCCAATAGAATAATTCGGAAGATGTACCTCATAATTTTCAAGTTTCATAATAAAAGCTCCCCTTTCCTCTGTCTAATTTCCCTGCAGCAGCTATAAGTTTTTCTGCTTGCTACAATTATATAGAAGGAAAGAAAACCTGTCAATTTCTCTAATTTTGAAAAGCATTATGTCCGGCACGGTTATCCCGATTTTCTTTCAGAAAATCGGTGTCGATCCTGCAGCTTCCATAAGGCAGAAGGTCATACGGATACAGAAATGTGGATTCTGCATCCGTATGACCTTCTCTTTCATTTTGTCATAAAAGACTTCTTGTCCATTGCCAAAACTTTATTTTCCTATGCTGCTATGAAACAAAACTCTCTTCCCATATTCTCCAGGCCTTCTGCGCCTGCAGATACTTTTCCTGATGACTTTTCATAGCTTCTCTGCTGTGCTGGCATTTCTGTCTGCTTCCCTCAAAACGTTCTTCAATGGAAACCTCCCTGTCTCCCTGAATCATTTTATCTGCCAGATATACAATCAAAGTTTCATCTGCCTGCTTCGGAATCTGATCCAGTCTGTGATGCTGTCTGACAATCTCAGCTGCCCGCCCGTAACCGTTTTCCTGAAGGAAACTTGCTCCTGCTGCAGCATGATCCGGATGTCCTTTTCCAATATCATGCAAAAGAGCAGCCGAACGAATCAGGTTCAGATCCAGCATCCGCCCTGTACTTTGCAGTTCCACTGCCATAGACAGAGCTTTACGGCTTACTGCTTCACTGTGTCTGCGAAGATGTTCCGGCATTTTGCTGATTTCAAGCAGCCAGCGCAGTGTCTCTCCATCTGGATACCCTTGTCCTCTGCTTCCCTCCAGCTGAAGAAGACGGCCATATTCTTCCTTTGTATCAGCATCCAGAAAACTTCCCTCATCCGAAACCTCTATGTCCAGGATTTGTTCTTCTCTGGCTTTTAAAAAACCTTTCAGGCCGTATTCTCCCTGATAAACCTGGACAGCATCCATCGCAGCAGCATCCAGCTTTACAGGATGTCCTCTCCGATTTCCGCATTTGGTACGTACAATAGCCCCCTGTGCTTCCACAATCTTTCTGACTGTAGCTCCCGTAACTGCCGGAACATCCACCGGCATTACCAGAGCTGCATCACAATTTTCGCGAATAACAGAAAATCCTAATTTCACAGAATCAAGCATTTCTGTTGAGGTATAATTTTGATTTCTCACAAACAAAATTCCAGAATCCTTTAGAGCTTCCTCAAGTTCTTCTCCTCTGTATCCTGTAACCATAACAATAGGAGACACACCTGCCTGCTTTAGCATTTCTACCAAATGGTGTGCAATACATGCCTTTCCAAATGGAAGCAATGGTTTAAAATCCCCCATACGGGAAGACAGCCCTGCTGCTGCAATTACTGCACCTACCTGTTTCATGGTTTCTCTACCTCCTCTGCTCTGACACAGTACCCTAAGCTTTTGCTTCTTCCATCATCTGTTTTACTCGTTCCGCTCTCTTCACCGCATAATCCTGCAGAGTTTTCTTCAGCCCAATCTCTGCCATCTGGGCACAGTGAATGCTTTCCTTTTCCAGTCCGCCAAAAAACTCAGACAGATCTTCTGCCCGAATCAGATATGCTTCCATCACCGGTTTTCCCAGTGCCGCTTCTGCAACTCTTGCCGCACAGGCTTTCAGCGGAGGACATGCAGAATCTGTAACAGTATAGTGGAACTCTGTGATAATTTCTCTCTTTGTATTAATATACATATTCAACTGATCACCGCATCCCGGTTCCTTTACTTCTCCGGTTCCTAAAAATACCTCCGGCTCTCCCAGATTCTCTGTTCTCTCACTGTAAGCCAGAATTTTTTCTCTGTCCATGCTTTTCCTGCCTTTCTTATCTCCTGTACACTGCTGAACTGTTACCTACGATTACCCTGTTTTTCATACTTCAGGCGGCAGTGAAAAACCTGCCGCCTGAAGCCATACTATCCTTCTTATAGGTATTAGAAGCCTAAGAATCTCCGAATCATAACCTTTGCCATTTCGATCTTATAAGCGTTCATCTCCAGCGGAATCGCATCCTTCAAAGCTATTTCTGCTGCTTCTGCTGCTGTCTCTTCTGTCAGTTTCTTTCCAATCAGATACTGCTCTGCTTCTCTCAGCTTTACAGGAATTGGAGCTGCAGCACCCAGTACCATGCTGATATTCTTTACAACACCGTCTTCTGCAAGACAGGTTCCTGCTACTGCAAGAACAGCAAAGTCAATGGCTTTTCTGATGCGGTACTTATCGTATTCAGCTTTTGTTCCGGCTGCCTGCTTCGGAACAATAATCTCCGTTACGATCTCACCCGGCTTCAGGGTATCCTTCACTCTAGTAGAGCCGGCAAAGAAGGTCTCTGCATCCAGCTCTCTCATGTTTGTTTTAATCTTTGCATCATATGCATACAGCATATTTGCCACATCGCTTGGATTTACGGCAAGGCATCCACAGTTAAAGCATCTGGAAGCCTCTTTCTTCACTACTGACTCAGCCAGTCCGCCAAGATCTTCCTTGTCCATTGCTCTGTCTTCTACAGCAAGGAGAGGAGCCTTTGCAGACTCATGGCTGCTGCGGCATTCTGTACTGAAGGAAACCAGTTTCTCTTTCAGACGTTTTGCTGCTGTTTTCTCTACTTCCAGCTCGCCCATGCCACAGTATTTTCTGATTGCAACTGCAGTTTCTTTACCTGCTGCAATAGCCTTAATAACAGTTGCCGGTCCTGTGGTTACATCACCGCCGGCGAAAATGCCTGCTACACTGGTCTGATTTCCATCAAGAGCCTTAATTCTGCCTCTCTCAGTCTCAACAGCGTATGCGCCGTCCAGGAAATCAAGATCTGCTTTCTGACCGATTGCCATCATGATGATATCTGCATCCAGAGTCATCAGGTTGTTCTCATCGTATACCGGATTGAATCTTCCTGTTTCATCCAGAACCTTCGGGCAGTTTTTAAATACGATTCCACTGACCTTGCCGTCCTTGTGAAGAACTTCCTTTGGACCCCAGCCGTTGATAATCTCTACGCCCTCTTCCAGAGCTCTTGTTACTTCTTCCTCGTTAGCCGGCATTCCGTCTCTCTGCTCAAGGCAAACCATTCTTACATTGGGAGCGCCCAGTCTCTTAGCAGTAATTGCAACGTCCATTGCAACGTTTCCGCCGCCGACAACGACTACGTCAGAGCCCGGTCTCTCTAAAATGTAGTTATTTACATCAACCAGGAATTCCAGACCAAATCTGGTCAGCTCCTCGCCGGACAGACCGATCAGAGGACGTTTCCATGTTCCTGTATCCAGCATTACACTGTCGCTGTTTTTGTAGATCTCATCCAGAGAAATGTCAGTTCCTACCTGGCAGCCGCAATGGAATACCACGCCAATTCCTTCCAGAACAGAAACAAATTTTCTAACAATTTCCTTCGGCAGACGATATGCCGGAATTGCGTAGGATAAGCATCCGCCGGCTTCCTTCTGCTTCTCATAAACCGTTACTGCAAAGCCGCT
This sequence comes from Lachnoclostridium sp. Marseille-P6806, assembly GCF_964238185.1. Taxonomy (NCBI): domain Bacteria; kingdom Bacillati; phylum Bacillota; class Clostridia; order Lachnospirales; family Lachnospiraceae; genus Lachnoclostridium; species Lachnoclostridium sp. Marseille-P6806. Next base: position 56,663 of record NZ_CAXSLG010000004.1, on the reverse strand, counting down.
CTGGCGCAGATAATAAGCTGCAGTCAGACCTGCAGGGCCGGAACCAACGATGGAAATCCGCTTTCCGTTTTCAGACTCCGGTCCCTTCATGAATTCCTCATGACGCTCCAGAACCATGTCGCCCAGGAAACGCTCGATGCCTCCTACGTTCAGGCTCTCATCATAAGTATTTCTGTTACAGCCTTCCATACAGAAGTGAGCGCAGACACGACTGGTAATTGCCGGCATGGGGTTCACTTCCAGAATTACCTTTGCAGCATCATCGTACTGGCCTGCACGAACCATTTCCATATAAGCAGAAATATCTGTATGGGCCGGGCAGTTTCCGGTACAAGGTGTCTCACATACCTTTGCCGCACCAAAGATAGAATGGTAACGGTTTTCTCCCATCATTGCAGAGCAAAGATGACCTGTTTTTCTTGCACAGTTGATCTTTCCGCCTAAGATATCCGGATAACGGTAATACCAGCAGCGGATATCCTGACACAGGTTGCCTGCGATAGTTGCAGTATTGCGGATATTCGGTGTTGCAACACTTCTTGCAGCATCAGCCAGGGCATTCCAGCCACCCTGTACTGCTGCAGAATCTGCGATCTGACGCAGAGTTGCCTCTGCCCCAATATGCAGACCGTCTTCTTCTTCTCTGATCTGATCCATTCCCGGAAGCTTCTTTAAGCTTACAACCTTTTCCGGATACTCCGGAAGCAGGCCGTCCTTTAATACACCCAGAAGATCCGTTCCTCCGCCCATAACTACAGTGCCGGGCTGTTTCAGAAGTTCAGATGCTTCCTCAACAGAAGATGGATTGACATATGTAAAATTTTTCATTAGTTTGCCTCCTTTTCCTTCAAAGCTTTCAAAATCTTCGCTGGTGAGTACGGATAGGAATTCAGTTTAATTCCGCAGGCATTGTAAATTGCCATACGGATGGCAGGACCGCCTGGAGCCAGCAGAGGCTCACCTACACCAACTGCGCCGAATGGGTAATCATTCTCAACATTCTTCATAGACTCCAGAACAAGGTGATCATGAGGCACTGCATCATTGAAGGTTCTTGTCTTGTAATCAATGTTGCTCGGATTCAGAACTCTGTAATCGTTCGGATCCCATACGGTTTCTTCCATGCAGGCAATATCAATTCCAGCAAAGAAGGACTGCATCTGGTTACGAACCGGCAATGGGTTTACAATAACACCCGCATCAGAACCGCCAAAGTGGTCAACAATTTCAAAGGTTCCCATTTCCAGATCCACTTCCACTTCCACGAACTGCAGATGGAAAATGGTACTGTTGTGAACGCCGTCAAAGTGACCGCATCCTGTAACGCTGTCAACCTTACCCATCAGATGCGGGAACAGCATATATTTCTCTTCCGGATTGGAAATACGGACAACACAGCCGCCCTTAAATTCCAGATCATCTTCCGGAACACCATATTTTTCATGTGCAAGCTGATACAGCTTCTTCTTCACATCCTCACATGCTCTCTTTGCTACAATACCGCCGCAGTAAGTAGAACGGGAACCGGTAGAACCAAAGTCCGGAGGTGTCATTCCTGTATCAGAATCAGAAACGCGAATAGCCTCTAACGGCATATCCAGCTCCTCTGCTACAACCTTTAACATAACGTCTCTGGTACCTGCACCAAACTCTGCCATACAGGTAGACAGATAAACAGCGCCCAGACCAGTCAGAGTTACGTTTGCATTGGAAGGCTTGCCGCCTGTATCAGAATGTCCGGCAGCGCCTACGCCCAGTCCGCGTACACGTTTTCCATCCTCAGATACCCAGGTCGGTACACCCCAGCCTTTGAAACGATCTTTCCAGTGGAAGGCTTCTGCTGTCTTAACAACCAGATCGCTCCAGTCTGCTGTTTTGTTTTCCTGCCACGGATGAGGCATCGCATTGGCATTGTGATAGCGATCGCCCTTCTTCATGGCATTCTTTACCAGATAGTCAACCGGATCAATATTCAGTTTTTCGCAGGCCTCCATAATTGCCTGACTGACTAAAGCAGTAGACTCCATGTATCCATATCCACGGAAGGATCCGGACGGCATGTGGTTGGTTACTACTACCTCTCCATCGTATTTCTTGTTGTCTGTCTTACACAGAATCGGCAGAGTGTTGGTTCCTACTGCCAGCATGAACTCCTGGGTAGAAGCGCATACGCCGGCATCGGCAATCTGGCTCATCTCAATGGCACTTGCCAGACCGTCTTTCTTCATACCAAACTTAATGTGAGCCTTTGTTACCATACGGTTCTGGTGAATTGCAAAATGCTCTTCCTTGGTATAGTTAAACATAACCGGACATCTTGCTGCCTTGGCCATGATTGCTGTAAATACCAGAGGCTGTACATTACCGCTGTACAATTTAGAACCAAAGCTTCCGCCTACTGCCGGTGCAGTCAGACGAACCTGCTCGTAAGGAACGTTCAGGGAAGAAGCTACATTCTGGTGGCAGTATGCCGGAGCTGCTGCAGAAGCGATAAAATTGTAGGTATCATTTTCATACCAGCAAATGGTAACCGGCGGCTCTACAGGAAGTGCATTCTGACCACTGTCAATAGAGGAATCTACTTCTACAATAACATCAGACTCTTCAAAGCCTTTTTCCAAATCACCAACCTCAAAGTTCAGGTTGTTTTTATGGGGAGCAATGTTTCCCGGGAATTCCGGATACAGCTGAGGAGCATCCGGAGCCATAGCCTCTTCAATGGTAAATACCGGCTTCAGAACCTCATATTTTACATCAATCAGCTTCATTGCCTCCAGAGCAATATCTTCCGTCTCTGCTACAATCAGAGCAACCGCATCTCCAATAAAGCGCACATACTCGTCCATAATATGATGATGCTTCGGCGGTGTAAATCCATTGGTAATATAGATGTTTCTGTCAACATCCTTCCATGTTACAACTGCAGATACTCCCGGATATGCTTTTGCCTTTTCCACATCAATGGAAAGAATTTTTGCATATGGATGTGGACTTCTCAAAATTTTTCCGTACTGCATACCCGGCAGCTTGAAGTCACCAGTATATTTTGCTTTTCCTGTTACGATCTGCGGACCTAACAGACGAACTGTTTCCTTGCCTACGTATTTTAACTCTTTCATCCCTGCTCCTCCTTCTTATTCTTATTGCTTTCCACATAAGCCATAATGGACTCAACAGCAGTATAATGAGTGCCGCAGCGACAGTAGTTTCCAGACAGAGCTTCTCTTACTTCTTCCTCTGTAGGCTCCGGATTCTCATTTAAAAGTGCTTTTGCAGTCATGATAACGCCGGGGATACAGAAGCCGCACTGATAACCGCAGTTATCCAGGAAAGCCTGCTGAAGTCCGTCCAGCTCTCCGGTTGCCCGATCAGCCAGTCCTTCAATCGTAGTAATCTCTGCGCCGTCACAATCCATGGTCAGGGTCAGGCAGGAGGTAACTGCTTTTCCGTCCATAATAACGGTACAGCATCCACACGCACCCTGATCGCATCCGATTTTTAATCCGGTCAGTCCCAGGCGATCTCTTAATGTATGAGCCAGGGTCTCGCTCTCCGGCATATCATCTCTTCCGGTGCCGACTTTAATGTCGTACTCAGTTCCATTCACCTTCAAAGTAATGATTTTTTGAATAATTTCTTTCATCTTGTCTCTCATTCCTTTCCTAAGCTTAGACAAATTTACCCTTCACTGGTTTGGTTTTCTTCACGAGATGTTATGTCTATGGCCGCTCATCGTTCTTCACAAAGAAGCTGAAAAGTACCGCAATAGCTGTACATCCCAGGAAAATATACCAAATCAGAGAATAGTTTCCGGTAGCATCAATCACACGTCCCACTACAATCGGCATAATCAGACTTGCCATCTGGAACAGCAAATTCTGAGTAGAAGCAGCCGTTGCTGTAAAACGCTCTCCTGCCAGCATCATTGCAGAGGTGGTGTAATGGGTTGACGGCAGGTAGGAAACTGCGCCGTAGATAATTCCCACAAGAAGTAATCCCATATAGGATCTCTGCATGGAGAAGAAAATTGTCATTACACCCATACCGGTTAAGGTCAGCATCAGGAAATTCCGATGACTCATATGCATCTTCTTTGCAAGACCTCCGGACAGACAGGATGCAATAATTCCGGCAATGCTGTAGCAGGTAATAATCATGCCGCCCTGTACCGGAGTACAGCCCAGACTCTGAGCGTACTTGTTTGTCCAGGTGGCAAAACCTACACTAACAAACATAAACATAAAACCGCTGATACCTAACAGCAGCTGCTGTTTGTTCGTAAAGAATCCAACCAGACCCTCCAGCATTCCTGCCTGAGCCTGAGGCTTTGCTGCTGCAGTCTGAGCCACAGCTCTTCCTGCTGCTCCTGCTGTTTTTTCTGCAGGAACACTCTTTTCAACAGGCTTTACAAATAATGCCAGTAAAGCAACAACGCCAACTGCCACAGCACCTACAATTACAAAGGTGGTTCTCCATCCGAAAGCCTGATTTAAAGGAGCTCCCAGAGACTGTGCCAGTGTAATGCCGAAAGGCGGAGATGCCAGTACAACTCCCATTGCTGATGCACGCTCCTGCGGAGCAAAGGTAAGTGCAACTACTTTAGAGCACTGTGCCATAACGCAGCCACTGCTGATACCGGTAATTACACGGATCACCAGTCCCATTTCGTAACTGGTAATTCTTGACATCAGTGCAGTCATAGCACCGCCCAGTATCGTGCATGCAATCAGAATATATTTTGGCTGATACCGATCTGCCATAATTCCGCCCGGAATCTGAGTGACCAGATAACCAGCAAAAAATGCAGACATATAAAGCCCTGCCTGTGTAGCATTAATTCCAAACTCTCCTGAAACATCTGCCATAAGAGGACTCCAGATATACCTGCTCAAAAATGTAAATGAAAATGCTAACGTAATCGCAGCCAGAGACATGTATTTATTTGATGTTTTCATATCTGTACTCATACCATCTCCTTCTCCTTGTCTTTATCTTTTTTTCGTTCATTTTTTAACATAGTTTTTTAAAAAAAATAAATCAGCTGAGCTCATACTATACAAACGCGTTTTGTACAGTATAAATTTTAACCTATATTTTATAGATAGTCAACATATTTTCCCAATTATCCTCTTATTTTTTCGTTATTAATTTTATTTTATATCGTTTTTCTTCATGAATCGCCCGATTTTTTCTTTAAATTTTATTGTACAAACATATATTTATATAGTATGAATTTTTTTCAGGTAAAAACCTGAATTCTCCAGTTATAAGAAACCTGTAAAATTTCTTTTTTCATGTTCCGCCAAACACCAGAACATGATATACTTTAGGAGACTGTTTGAGTCCTGACTTTTAAATATAAATGCACTTGCCATAAGTAAAGGGAGATTATGAAAGAACAAGATACAGAAAATAAAAACCTGAAAGACTCTATTTTAGAAGTGACTGGACGTATGTTTCTCCAGTATGGATACAGTGGTACCACATTCCAGAAAGTCGCAGATGAACTGCATATTGCCAAGGGATCGATCACCTATCATTTTAAAAACAAATTTATGATTATGGAGACTTTTATTGACGACCTTTTTTCTCAAATCAAAGAATACATCGATTCTTTTCCTGAGGAATACAAAAACCACTACTGGCGTCACTGTGTTATCTATACTTACGCATACGAAAAAATCATGAGCACACCGAGAAATATAGAATTATTTTACCACAAGGATCAGCAGCAGCAATGGCAGGAACATAAACTGCTGATTGTATCCGGCATCTATGAAGATATCGAAAAGGACTTCCATAAATCCTATGATTTAGCAGATCTCCAGATGAAAGCCCGCATTGATATGGCCGCCCGCTCCAGACTGTTTCAGACCTATCAGGAAAATCCCGGTATCATGACTCTGCGCCAGTTTTGCTATTACCACATTTATCTTATTGGAATTTTATGCAAGCTGGATGAACTGACCATTCAGGAAAATATCCAGGACACCTTTGATTTTGTTGACCGGCATCCGCTGAAGATTTCCAGCTCTATTTTTGAATAAAAATAGCTCTTCAGAACGGCGAAAAATGATATCCCATCAAGTTTCATTTAACGAACATGTCTTTTTCTTGACAGGATCCTGATTTTAACTTAAGATGGATTTATTAAGAACGATTTAAGGAAATGATATATTATGAAAGAAAAAAGCTTCCTGCAGCTACAGGCATATGATACCATTAAAAACAGCATTTTATCCGGAACTCTGGAACCAAACCGTCTTTACTCTGAGACAAAGCTCTCTGCACAGATCGGTATTTCCCGCACCCCCATGAGGGAAGCGCTTCAGTGCCTGAGCCAGGATGGCTATATTACGATTATTCCAAGCAAGGGATTTATGATCCGACAGCTGAATGAAAAGGATATGAAGGACAGCATCGAAATCCGCTGTGCGATTGAGGGCTTCTGCACCAATCAAATCGCTTTGCAGATTGCTACAGAAAAAGGACGTCAGCTTCTCCACAACCTGAGACAAACTCTTTCCTGTATGGAACGGACACTCAATCAGGAAGATCAACTGGAATCCTTCATCCACTACGATCACCAGTTCCATCTTCTTCTGGTCAATTACATGGAAAATGACGAATTTAATCAAATTTTTCAGCGTCTGCTTTATCTGATCCAGCTCACCTCCAAGGATGCTCTGGCTGTTGAAGGACGGATTCAGGGTACTATGGATGAGCACAGAAAATATCTGGACGCTCTGCAGTCCGGAGATGGATTCAAAGCATATCAGATTATGATCCACCATCTGATGATGCCCCTCAAGATTCATGAAAAACATTGACGGAGCAGATTCTTCGGTTATTCCAATAACTGATGAAATATCTCCAGATGATCGTCTTGAGTTCATCCGTGGTTCTTTTTTCTGTATCATAACGGCCATACAGCAGTTCTGATTTCATCCTTACCCACAGACTTTCAAAGCGGGCATTATCGTGGCATCTGCCACCTGCGCTGTTCATACTTTGCTGTATGCCGTACTGATGAATCGCATCCCGGTAAAGCTGGCTTCCAGCTTGTCTGTAATCTCTTTGACTTTTTGCTTTTCACTCATATAAACAGTATTGTTATCTGTCATGATCATTCATCCTTTCTTTTTTCCACACAAAAAAGACAACCATTTCTGATTGTCTTTTTCAATATACCTATTCATTTTTCGGATTTCTTAAATTACTTTTTTATTCCGCTTCTTTCTCTTCCTTTTTAGTATCCTGCTCCAAAATATTATTCACTAATTTTTGAAGTTCACTACGGTTTGGTAGATACAATTCATATTTTGAAACAAACAGATTACTGTCCATACCATAAGTAGCATATTCCACAAGTAATTCATCTTTGTTATGGCTTAGAATAATGCCGATTGGTGGGTTATCATCCGCCATATTTTCTTCCTTTGCAAAATATCCCATATACATATTCATCTGACCGATGTCTATATGCTGTACAGAATTTTTCTTTAAATCAATCAGCACAAAACATTTCAAAATTCTATGATAAAACACCAAATCCACATGATAATGCACATTATTGACAGTTAAAGGGTATTGCCTTCTACTAATGGCTGAAGCATATTTGTCTGCTCTAAGTCATACATAATATATCCTTTCCGAATTTGTCAGACAGTGTCTGACAAATTCCATTTACCACTATATTTCCCTATGACTTATATTATATTTCATATTTAAATAAAAAGAAATTGATTTTGTCAAGATTAGTTGACACATTTTCCTCAAGAATTTGGTGGTTTTCTTTTTCTAGTTTCTTTACCTGCTGGCGAAGCTTTAGGAGTTCCTCGTTAAGCGTCATAGCGCTTTGTGGGGGCTACGATCCAGCTCCAAGATCAAGATTGCCAAGACAGTTATGTTATTTTTTGATTTTGTTTTTAACCATAACAACAGAAAAAGGACACTCTCCGTTTTATTGGAAAATGTCCTTTTAATAGCATTAACTATTAAGTTTTGTAAGGTTCTAATTTCTGATGCATCCCTTGTCAGTCCATGTTAGTCCACCAAGTGACATAAATTTGATGTCAATTTGATGTCAAACACTCTGCAAAATCATAAAAGTCTATGAATTTTCTTGTCTTTAGTACAGCTTCGCTCCTGCCGGAATCACATCATCCAGCATCAGAAGATTTAAGCCTTCCCGTCCGTTATACTCATACACTGCAGAAATCAGCATACCTTCAGACGGAATGCCCATCATCATTCTGGTCGGCAGGTTTGTGATAGCCACACAGGTCTTACCAACCAGCTCTTCCGGCTCGTAATACTCGTGAATACCGCTTAAAATAGTGCGCTTCCGATCTGTTCCGTCATTCAGCGTGAATTTCAGGAGCTTCTTGGACTTCGGCACTACCTCGCAGGCTTCGATCTTAACCACTCTGAAATCAGATTTTGCAAAGGTATCAAAGTCTACAAACTCCTCAAACAGAGGCTCAATCTTTACCTTGGAAAGGTCAAGCTGTGCGCTTGCTGCGGACACACTTGCAGCCGGTGCTGCAACGGAAGGTGCAGCCTTCTCTGCCTTGCTGTCGTTCTTCTTTGCGTCTAAGGACTTCATTGTCGGGAACAGTAACACATCACGGATAGCCGGGCTGTTGGTTAAAAGCATAACCAGACGGTCAATACCGTATCCAATACCGCCTGTAGGAGGCATACCAATCTCCAGAGCGTTCATAAAGTCCTCGTCCGTTGTGTTGGCTTCTTCATCACCTGCAGCTAAAGCTGCCTCCTGTGCCTTAAAGCGCTCTCTCTGATCGATAGGATCGTTTAACTCTGAATAAGCGTTACACATTTCACGGCCGTAGATAAACAGCTCAAAACGTTCTACCTGCTCCGGCTTATCCGGCTTTCTCTTTGTCAGCGGGGAAACCTCTACCGGATGATCCATAATAAAGGTCGGCTGAATCAGATGCTCCTCTACAAATTCTTCAAAGAACAGGTTGATGATGTCACCGCGCACATGACGCTTTTCATAGTGAATCTCTTTCTCATCAGCCAGCTTCTTTGCCTCTTCCGTAGTAGCAATTTCATTAAAGTCAATGCCGGTATATTTCTTAATTGCATCAATCATGGTCAGACGCTCAAAGGGCTTGCCCAGATCGATCTCTACATCTGCATAGGGAATTAAGGTGGTGCCACATACCTCCTGAGCCACATGACGGAACATATTCTCTGTCAGATCCATCATTCCATTATAATCGGTATATGCCTGATACAGCTCCATCAGGGTAAATTCCGGATTGTGGCGGGTATCCAGTCCCTCATTACGGAATACACGTCCAATCTCATATACGCGCTCCATACCGCCTACGATCAGACGCTTTAAGTAAAGCTCCAGAGAAATACGCAGCTTTACATCTTCATCTAATGCATTGTAATGGGTCTCAAACGGTCTTGCAGCGGCTCCTCCTGCATTGGATACCAGCATAGGAGTCTCAACCTCCAAAAAGCCCTGTCCGTCCAGATAACGGCGGATGCAGCTGATGATTTTGGAACGCATTACAAAGGTTTTGCGTACATCCTCATTCATAATCAGATCCGTATATCTCTGGCGATACCGCATATCTGTATTGGTCAATCCGTGATACTTCTCCGGCAGAACCTGCAGACTCTTGGAAAGCAGGGTTATGCTGTGGGCATGAATAGAAATCTCTCCCATCTTCGTAGTGAAAACAATACCTTTCACGCCGATGATATCACCAATATCCATGCGTTTGAATTCCTTATAAGCTTCTTCCCCCAGATCGTCTCTAGCTACGTAGCACTGGATATCGCCCTTCAGATCCTGAACGTTGCAGAAAGAGGCCTTTCCCATAACACGCTTGGACATCATACGTCCTGCAATGGAAACCGCTTTGCCTTCCCACTGACTGTAATCTTCCTTTACATCAGTGCTGTGTACAGTTACATCATATTTGGTAATCTGGAACGGATCCTTTCCGGCTGCCTGAAGCTCTGCTAACTTCTCCCGGCGAACCTTTAACAGCTGATTCAGATCCGGCTCCTGCTGCTTCTTCTGATTCTGCTCTGCCATGTTTTTCTTTACTCCTTCGTTCTAATTGGATTATGATACTCTCTGAATTTCCAGGACTTTATACTGGATCACTCCGGCCTGAGTCTCCACATCAACCACATCTCCCGCCTTTTTACCCATAAGAGCCTGACCTACAGGAGACTCGTTAGAAATCTTATTCTGCAGGCTGTTTGCCTCAGTAGAGCCTACAATACGGAACTCCATTTCCTCATCAAAGTCCACATCATATACACGAACTTTACAGCCAATGCTGATCTTATCCAGATCAATTTCGTCCTCATCTACAACCTCTGCATTCTTCAGAAGCTTCTCCAACTCCTCAATACGCAGTTCAATGTCACGCTGCTCATCCTTTGCTGCATCATACTCAGCGTTCTCAGATAAATCGCCCTGCTCACGCGCTTCTTTGATTTTCTGTGCCACCTCACGACGACGGTTCACCTTCAGATCCTGCAGTTCATCCTCATACTGCTTCAGTCCTGCATATGTTAAAATGTGTTTCTTCTCTGCCATGATGCTCATTTCCTTCCTTTTTACTAACCTGCTGCGGAGCTGTAGAACTCTGTATCCCTTCTGATAAACCTATCTATCCCCTCAGTTCCGCAACGCTGCATTCCAAACATTATATCCCAAAGGCAATCAGTTGTCAAGAACCGGAAAGCCCCTGTTTTCAAGGGCAGAACGCATTCTTCCCCTCCGTGATATGCCCTCCGGCCAGCCGCCTCATTCTGTCACTGTTTTAAAACTCCTCCGGCAGCATTCCATGCTCCTCCAGCATATTCCGAAGCTCCTCCAATGTCTCCAGCGTATTGCACTGACGCCGTATTCCTGCTGAGTGGCGAAGCCCTGCTGTATACCAGGCAATATGCTTGCGCATTTCCTTCATTCCAAGGTTTTCTCCCTTTCTTTCCGTCTGCATCTGGGCATGTCGGTAAATCATTCCGCCAATCTCTCTGCAGTCCGGCTCTGGAAGAAGCTCCCCTGTATCCAGATAATGATTCAGTCTGTGAAACAGCCAGGGATTTCCTCTGGCTCCCCGGGCTATCATCAGACCGTCACATCCTGTTTCCTGAAGCATCCGTTTTCCATCCTCAGGTGTAAAAATATCACCGTTTCCAATAACTGGAATCCTCACAGCCTCCTTCACCTGACGGATAATCTCCCAGTCCGCCTTTCCCGCATAGAACTGTTCTCTTGTTCTTCCGTGGACTGCCACAGCGGCCATACCGCAGGCTTCTGCGATTTTTGCAATTTCTACTGCATTCACAGAGGAATCATCAAAGCCTTTCCGGAACTTGACTGTAACAGGCTTGTGTACTTTTTTTATAAGAGCTGTAAATATTTTTTCTGCAAGCTTCGGACTGCGCATCAAAGCAGAACCCTCTCCGTTGTTAACCACCTTTGGAACAGGGCAGCCCATATTAAAATCAATGATATCAAAGGGGCCGTCTTCGATCAAGTGCGCCATATCACTGACAATTTCCGGATCAGAACCAAAAAGCTGTACCGAAACCGGACGTTCTCCCGGAGTTACTTCCAAAAGCTCTCTGGTATTGCGGTTTTTATAAAGAATCGCCTTGGCACTTACCATTTCTGTGCAGAGCAGACCACAGCCTTGTTCCTTACAGAGAATTCGAAACGGAAGATCCGTCACTCCAGCCATCGGCGCCAGAACCAGGTTATTGTCCAGCTCTACATTTCCTATTCGAAGCCTGCGTTTTCCTGTCCTTCCTGATGTCTCACTGCTTTGCAGATCCTTCTTGGGACTTCTGTCCTCTGCCATCATACCTCCTCGCTCTCCGGGCTTTCTCCCAGGAAAAACACTCGGTAATAGGTCTCCAGGGCCTGCAGAAATTCCTGCCCCTCTCTTCTCATCTGCTTAATTTTTAAATCTGCCCCGATTTCGTCATAATATCCGTCATACTCTGATGTGGTATGTTTAAATTCCAGAGTTCCGTCTTCTGTAAATTCCAGTGTCAGGATCCCTCCACATTCCTCTGTAAACCAGACACACATAACCTGAAGCTGACGCTTCACCGCATCTGGAAGACTTTCAAAGTCTTCATTAAAATAATACTTTCTTTCATAACTGTTAGAACCACAAAGTACTGTTGTTTCTCCGTTTTCCGGCATTCTGCTCTCTCCTTTTTCAGACGTCCTTTCTCATCTTTTCCGCTTCCCTGCAGACCCATAAAAATACTTTTCCAGTCCGCAAAGCCGAAGAATGCCCGGTGGCTGATTCCCACCGGGCCTTTAGTTTCCTGTTCCAAGCTGTTTTCTGTCCTTCCCAGACATTCTCCTTGGCTGTTATTTTACCAGCATCTTGGCGATCTCGTACTGTTCCTCCGAAATATCCTTCTTCATCTGAAGTGCTTCCTGAATGTCCAAATCGATATACTGACCGTCACGGTAAGCCACAACGCGGTTGCTCTTGCCCTCGCAAAGAAGCTCTGCTGCCTTTGCACCCATAATAGAGGCAAAAACCCGGTCTTTACAGGTCGGGGTGCCGCCTCGCTGCATGTGTCCTAAAATAGTTGCTCTCGTCTCAATTCCTGTAGCTGCCTCGATTCGTCTTGCCATAGAGGTAGAGTGACCGATTCCCTCTGCATTGATGATGATATTATGCTTCTTTCCGCTCTTACGGTTCGCAATGATTTTATTGATCAGCGTCTGCTCATCGCCGTCATACCGCTCTGGAAGAAGAATATCCTCTGCACCGTTGGCGATGCCGCACCACAGAGCAATATATCCTGCATTACGTCCCATAACCTCGATGATACTGCAGCGCTCATGGGAGGTAGAGGTATCACGAACCCGGTCAATCGCTTCCATTGCCGTATTGACTGCTGTATCAAAACCAATAGTATACTCGGTACATGCTACATCCAGGTCGATGGTTCCCGGCACGCCGATGGTATTGATTCCCAGAGCAGCCAGCTTTCCTGCACCGCGGAAGGAACCGTCGCCACCGATTACCACAATACCGTCAATCCCATGCTTACGGCAAATCTCTGCGCCTGCCTGCTGTCCCTCTGGAGTAGTAAACTCTGCACATCTTGCGGTATATAAAATTGTTCCTCCGCGGTAAATGATATTGGAAACACTGGTGCTCTCCATATCTACGATCTCTTCCTGAAGAAGTCCCGCATAGCCGCGCATAATTCCCTTTACCTTCATGCCTTTATTGATAGCCGTGCGAACTACCGCACGAATAGCCGCATTCATACCCGGAGCATCACCGCCGCTTGTCAGAACACCTATTGTTTTTACCTGTTTTGCCATGGTTATTTCCTCCTGTCGCGCTGTCAGCGCCTGCTGTTTATTTCTGCATGCTGCCTGTTGCTGCCTGCTGTTTATTCCTGCACGCCGCTTTCTGCTGCCTGCACTTTACCTTTTCTTTTTATCTCTTTCTGTTATGTCTCAGACCGGTACGATTTCCCGGATTGGAATTGTTTTCCTCAAAATACAATTCAGAAGTATTCTATATCATTTTTCCTATCTTTTCAATCCCTTTTCTACAAGTTTGATATTTTTTTCACCAACAAGTTTTTCTAAAAACTCCATTATTGTCTCATTTGCACAGATTTTCCAGGCAGGAGGCAGGATTTTTTTTGCACGTTCCTTCTCCAGATAAATAATAACTGTGTCATTTCCCTCTGACTGTTTCAATGCTTCCAAGATTTCCGGACCCTTTTGATCATATTCCGCTTTATCAGAAAACTTTATCCACAGTTCCTTTGGAACCGCATCAAAAGGAATTACCTGCTCACAGATCACCTTTCCCACCGGCTCATCGCCTATAGAAGCTCTTCCCCGGATAAACACCCGCTCATCTTCATTGAGAAAACTCCTGTTATTCTCAAAATCTTTCGGAAATACCAGCACTTCTACAGAGCCTACCATATCTTCAACCGTAACAAAGGCCATCATTTTTCCCGTTTTTGTAGTCTTTACTACCTTTCCGGAAATCATTCCTCCTATAATGACTCTCTCTCCATCAGTGGCTGCAGCCCTGCCTGTTTCCTCATCTACTATAAAATCTGTAGTCTTTGCTGTTATGCTGTTTTTCCAGGTTTCCAGATAGGAGTCCAACGGATGGCCGCTGACATAGATCCCCAGCATTTCCTTTTCAAAGGCCAACAGCTCCTCTCTTGGAAACTCCGGCACATTGGGCATGGTAATCTGGAACTGCTGTTTTTCTTCCTCAGAAGCAAAATCAAAAAGACTCATCTGGCCTTCCATGGCATTCTTCCGTTCCTTATTTTTCTGTTCCAGCAGTTCCGGCGCAATCATCGTCTTCTGCCGCCGGTTTCCTGGCATGGAATCCAGCGCTCCTGATTTGATAAAGCTTTCCATGGTTCGTTTGTTGATCTCTTTATTTGTCATTCTCTCTACAAAATCATCCATTGATACAAAAAGACCATTTGCCTCCCGTTCCCGGATAATCGCATCCACTACATTTCGTCCTATACTTTTAATTGCAGAAAGACCATAGCGAATGGCTCCGCCGGACACGGAAAATCCGCTCTGCCCTTCATTGATATCCGGAGGAAGAATGGCAATTCCCATCTGGCGGCAGCTTAAAATATATTCTGACACCTTGGTAATATTGTCCATCACCGACGTCATCAGAGCTGCCATAAATTCCCTGGGATAATAATATTTCAAATATGCTGTCTGATATGCCACCACTGCGTAGCAGGCTGCATGGGACTTGTTAAACGCATATTTCGCAAAATCGATCATTTCGTCATAGATATGGTTGGCTGTTTTCTCGCTGATTCCATTGTTAATACAGCCCTTTACCCCTTCTTCCTCATTTCCGTAGACAAAATTCTTACGCTCCTTTTCCATAACAGCAGCCTTTTTCTTTGACATGGCACGGCGCACCAAATCGCTTCGTCCCATGGTATAGCCTGCCAGATCCCGAACAATCTGCATTACCTGCTCCTGATACACAATACACCCGTAGGTAGGCCCCAGAATAGATTCCAGCTGCGGACAGTCATAGGTAATCGATGAGCGATCATTTTTTCCCTTGAGATATCGGGGAATGAAATCCATAGGTCCCGGACGATACAGAGAAATTCCCGCAATGACATCCTCCAGATTTTCCGGCTTCAGCTCTTTCATAAAGCTTTTCATTCCAGAACTTTCCAGCTGAAAGATTCCATCACATTTTCCCGTGCCAATGGATGCCAGAACGTTCTTATCATTATAATCAATTGTTTCCATGTCCAGGTGAATGCCATATCCTCTCTCCACCTGCTCTGCCGCATTCTGAATCACAGTCAGAGTTCGAAGACCCAGAAAATCCATCTTCAACAGCCCCAGCTCTTCCAAAGTTGTCATGGTAAACTGGGTGGTAATGGTTCCATCTGCCGCTCTGGATAAGGGAACAAACTCATCCATAGCCCGCTGACCAATTACCACGCCTGCCGCATGCATAGAGGTGTGTCTGGGAAGTCCCTCCAGGCGCATTGCCATATCAATCAGATACTTGACCTCATCATCCTGCTGATAGGCTTCCCGAAGCTCTGGATTTTGTTTCAATGCCTTCTCCAGAGTCATTCCCAGATCCGTTGGAATCATCTTTGCAATAGCATCGCAGCGGGCATAGGGCATATCCAGAACACGTCCTACATCCCGGACTACTCCCTTGGCTGCCATAGTACCAAAAGTAACAATCTGTACTACCTGATCCTTGCCGTATTTTTCCACCACATAATCAATCACTTCCTGCCTCCGTTCAAAGCAGAAATCTATATCAATATCCGGCATGGATACACGCTCTGGATTCAAAAAGCGTTCAAATAGAAGATCATAGCGAATAGGGTCAATGTTTGTAATTTCCAGACAGTAGGCTACAATGCTTCCTGCTGCCGAACCACGCCCCGGCCCTACCATAATATTGTGGGATCTGGCAAAATGAATGAAATCCCACACAATCAGGAAATAGTCTACATATCCCATGTTATGAATGACATCAAGCTCATATTCCAGGCGCTTTTTTAAGGTTCCGTCATCCTTGGGATACCGCTTTGCCATGCCGTCCAGACACAGCTTGTTTAAATATCCCCAGGAATCATATCCCTCCGGTACTTCGTATTTGGGCAGCTTGGTTACGCCAAATTCAATTTCCACGTTGCAACGCTGTGCAATCTTGTGCGTATTATCAATCGCCTCCTGAGCATAGGGAAACAGTGCCCGCATTTCTTCCTCGGATTTGCAGTAATACTGTCCGCCTTCATAACGCATTCTGTTTTCATCCGTCACTCTTTTTCCCGTCTGGATACAAAGCAGAATGTCATGAGGAACCGCATCCTCTGCCAGAATATAATGAATATCATTGGTTGCTACCAGATCGATTCCCAACTCCCGGCTCATGCGCAGAAGTCCCTGATTTACTGTTTTCTGCATGGGAATTCCATGATCCTGAAGCTCCAGGAAAAAATTCCCCTTTCCAAATATAGTTTCATAATGAAGGGCCGAACGGCACGCTTCTTCATACATCCCCCTTCCCAGATATCTCTGCACCTCGCCGGCCAGACAGGCCGACAGGGCAATCACGCCTTCATGGAAGGTTTCCAGAACCTCATAATCCACTCTGGGCTTATAGTAAAAGCCTTCCACATAGCCTTTTGACACAATCTTCATCAGATTGTGATATCCCTGATCATTCTCAGCCAGCAAAACCAGATGGTAATACCGATCCTCGCCGCTTGCCGTCTCCCGATCAAAACGGGAGCCAGGAGATACATAGACCTCGCACCCAATAATGGGCTTGATTCCCACCTCTTTTGCTGCCCTGTAAAAATCAATCACACCGTACATGGCACCATGATCGGTAATTGCCAAACTGTCCATTCCCAGTTCCTTTGCACGGGCTGCCAGCTCCTTAATTTTACAGGAACCGTCCAGCAGGCTGTACTCTGTATGGACATGCAAATGTGTAAATGCCACAGCTTTTCTTCCTTTCTATTTTATTTCCAGCACTCTGCCCGCATCCTGTTCGGCTGTCTTTTCAGCCGTTCTTTCCGCTTCTCTTTCGACTGTCTGCTCTTGACTCGCCTTCAGGCCGCTGCCCTTTTCTTTCGGCAGGGCTGTGATCCCTTTTATTGTAACAGTTCAGTCTTACTTTTTCTTGTCCGGCTGAGCTGTTACCTTTCATTATATCTGGAAATAAAGTTTTTTTCCACTGTTTCCAGAATGGACAAAGGGCAGGTATTTCTGATTTCCAGAAATCCTGCCCATTTTCATCTATCACTTCATAAACAATTTCGAGTGGGGATTACCGATTGCTCAAATACTGCTCGATCTCTGCAATCGCCTTCTCCTCATCACTTCCGTCTGCGCTGACAACCACGGTCTCTCCCACATCAAGTCCCAGTGTCATCATACCCATAATACTCTTGGCATTCACGCGCGCATTCTCGCTCTCTACATAAATCAGGCTGTCATACTGGCTTGCAATCTGCACCAGCATGGCCACCGGTCTTGCCTCAAGTCCGGATGCGAGTCCAATCGTAATTGCTTTCTTTACCATAATTATCCTCCTCATTTCTGAAAGCATGTATTATGCTTCATTGCCTGGATACTGCTCTCTTAGCTTTTGGGCCAACTCTCCCAGCTTCCTGAGCCTGTGATTTACGCCGGATTTGCCAACCGGCGGATCCAGAGCCTCTCCAAGCTCTTTTAGTGTTGCTTCTGGCTTTAACAGGCGCAGCTGCGCAATCTCACTGAGATTTTCCGGCAGCTTGTCAAAGCCAATTTTGTCCCGGATGAAAGTAATATCCTTCATCTGTTTTACTGCAGCCGATACTGTCTTATTGATATTGGCTGTCTCACAATTGACCTGTCGATTTACGCTTCCGCGCATTTCCTTGAGAATCCGGATATTTTCCAGTTCCATTAAGGCCACAGGCGCTTCCATTACGTTCAGGATGTCTACAATCTGGCTGCCCTCTTTAATATAAACCACATAGTACTTCTTTCTCTGTACAATCTTGGCGTCCAGACCAAATGCAAGAATCAATCCCTGAAGCTGAACTGCCTTGGCCTCAGCAGCGCAGACAATTTCAAAATGATAGAATTTCTCCGGATCGCTGATAGAACCGGAGGCCAGAAATGCTCCGCGGATAAAAGCCCGCTTGCAGCAGCTCTGCATAATTACCACATTCTGAGCCAGAGACAGATTTTCTTCAATCTCCCCATATCTGTCAATCAGCTTGGTGGCCTGAAGAACCCGCATTGCGTCTTCATGCCGGCTGACCCCTACCGTGTAGGTACGAAGCCGATGGCCTTCTGCCCCCTGGCGAATAGAAACATCAGTACTTATATTAAATGTTTTTTTCAATAATGTAAAGTACTTTCTTGCAACTGCCGCATTTTCCGTGCTGATTTTAATCCGATACCGATCGTTTTCCGATATCTGAATCCTGCCGCACAGACTGATAATCGCCGCAATTTCAGCAATCTGGCAGTGTCTGGCAGGACTAAGCTGCCGGGATAATTCCTCCTTAACTCTTGAAGAAAATGACATTTCCCACCTCAGATGCTTATTTTTTTCGTATTCTGTCCTTCTCAATGTCCCTGTGCTCCAGCTTCAGCCCCAGCTCCCTGTGTCCGCTTAAATACTGGTAAACGGCCTCTGCAATTGTCACAGAACGGTGTTTTCCGCCAGTACATCCAATGGCAATGACCAGCTGATTCTTTCCCTCCTGAACGTAATTGGGAATCAGAAACTCCAGCATATCGTACAGCTTTCCCAAAAAGAGCTCTGCCGTTCCTCCCTGATGAACATAGGCCTGCACTTCTGCTTCCTGCCCTGTGTGACTTCTCAGACTTTCCTCATAATAAGGGTTGGGCAGAAATCTCACATCAAATACCAAATCTGCATCCACTGGAATCCCATATTTAAAACCAAAGGACAACACAGTTACAAACAAATTCTGATAATTCTGGTTATCAACAAATATTTTCTCCAGTTCCTGGCGCAGCTCTCTGGTAAGAAGCTGACTGGTATCAATAATAATATCCGCTTCTTTCTTTAAAAAATCCAGCCGGCTGCGTTCTGTCTGAATTCCAGTATCTACACGGCCCTTTCCTGCCAGAGGATGAGAACGACGAGTTTCCTTATAACGCTTAATCAAAGTTTCATCGCTGCAATCCAGAAACAGCACCTCGCAGGGAAGGGAACCAGATTTCCACTGTTCCAGAATCTGCCGGAACCGTGGAAGATCCTCTCCGCTGCGAATATCAATTCCCAGAGCCACTTTCTCATGTGCGGATGACTGCCGCATAGCCAGATCGGCAAACGGCTCCATCAGAGGAATCGGCAGATTATCTACACAATAAAATCCCAGGTCCTCCAGTATTTTCAGGGCAATGGTCTTTCCTGCGCCGGACATGCCCGTTACAATGACCAGCTTCATGGCTTTCTCCTCCGTTTTAGAATTCTCCCAGAAGCTTTACCTCCAGCTCCAGCTCCACGCCGGAATTCTGGAAAACCCGCTCCTTCACCTGGCGGCACAGCTCCACAATATCCGCTGCCGTAGCGCCGCCCCGATTAATCACAAATCCACAATGCTTTTCTGATACCTGAGCGCCGCCTACTCCAAATCCCCGCAGGCCGGCCTCATCAATCAGCTTTCCTGCAAAATATCCCGCAGGCCGTTTAAAAGTACTGCCCGCGCTGGGGTACTCCAGGGGCTGCTTTTCCCGTCTCCGTCCTGCATAGTCCTGCATCTGGCTCCGTATTTCCTCCTGGCTGCCCATCTCCAGCAAAAGCTCTGCCTCCAAAATTATATAGCCCCGGGAAAGAATGCAGCTGGTCCGATATCCCAGCTCCAGCTCCGACGCATCCAGAATTTTCACCTGACCGTCCCCTGTCATAACTCGGACCCGCGTCAGAACCTGACACATTTCCCCGCCATAAGCGCCTGCATTCATCACCACAGCGCCTCCAATGGTGCCAGGAATTCCTGATGCAAACTCCAGTCCTGTCAGGGATGCTGCAAGGGCCTGCTTTGCCACTGTATAAAGCAGAGCGCCTGCGCCTGCCCGAATGGTCTGTCCTGTAATCTCAACCTGATTCCAGTTTTTTCCCAGAACAATCATTACACCGTGAAATCCCTTATCTCCTACCAGAAGATTGCTTCCATTTCCCAGAATATACCACGGAACCTGCTGCTCCCTGCAAAGGCGGATTATCTCCGCCAGCTGCCCCTCTGTATCCGGCTCCACCAGCCAGTCAGCCGCTCCTCCTGCACGGAAGGTCGTGCGGCGGCTCATAGGCTCATTCTCATGCACCTGCTCTTCCGGCAAAATCCGGCAAAGTTTTTCTGTAAAATTCTTCATCTGACTCCTCATTTACTTCCTGATTTTCCCGGCAGAACCGGAAATTTTCTTTTAAATCTGAGGTCTTCCCAGATTTGCCTGTACACGATTGTACAGTTCCTTGGCTGCATTATAGCCCATCTTCTTCTGGCGATAGTTGACAGCCGCAGACTCTACGATAATTGCCAGGTTCCGGCCCGGACGGATGGGAATATTGTGGCATACAACCTTATTTCCCAAAAATTCCGTATACTGATCCTCCAGTCCCAGACGATCGTATTCCTTATCCTTATCCCAGTCCTCCAGCTTAATTACCATGTCAATATTCTGAGTATCCTTCACGCTTTCTACACCAAACAGCGCTTTTACATCAATAATGCCAATTCCTCGCAGCTCAATAAAATGCTTGGTAATATCCGGCGCGCTTCCCACCAGAGTCTCATCGCTGACCTTGCGGATCTCCACAACATCATCTGTAACCAGGCGGTGTCCACGCTTAATCAGCTCCAAAGCAGCCTCACTTTTTCCAATACCGCTCTCGCCCATAATCAAAACGCCCTCACCAAATACGTCTACCAGTACGCCGTGAATGCTGATGCAGGGCGCCATCTTTACCTTCAGCCAGCGAATCACCTCTGCCATCAAATCAGATGTGCTCTTGTCGGAAACCATACAAGGAACCTGATAGTGAAGACAGAGATCCTTCATATCTTCATCAGGCATCTGGGAGCGGCTGTAGAGCACACAGGGAATTTCACTGGATAGCAGTCTTTCATACATGGCAATCTTCCTGTCCCTGGGCAGCGTCTTAATATACTCCTGCTCCACAAAACCAATAATCTGTACTCTTTCCCGATCAAAATGATCGAAGAAACCTGCCAGCTGCAGTGCCGGACGGTTTACATCCGGATGAGACAGCACAACCTTATCTGTATCAATTTCCGGAAGAATATTTTTCAGATTCATCTTATTAATCAATTCTGTAATCGTAACTCCGTACATCGCTTCCACTCCTTTTCCTCTATGTCCTAACATTCTTTCATACTATCATATCCGCGGGGAAATGTCATCCACAATCACGGTATCCCCTTTTTCTTTCCTGCGGAAAAACTGGTACACACTTTCCGCTGCTGCCCGGTTCATACCAGGCACCTGGCAAAGCTCCTCAACCGAAGCCTCCCGCACCGCGTCCAGAGACTGAAAGCTTCTCATCAGAGACTTTCTCCTCGTATCCCCAATTCCCGGAATCTCATCCAGAATCGACCTTACCTGGCTTTTGCTTCTCAAACTGCGGTGATACTCAATTGCAAACCTATGGGCCTCATCCTGAATTCTGGTGATCAGACGAAAGCCCTCCGAATGACGATCGATCGAAATCTCCTCATTCTGATAATAAAGACCTCTTGTCCTGTGATTATCATCCTTCACCATACCGCAGACCGGAATCGAAAGCCCCAGCTGCTCCATCACCTCCAGAGCAATATTCACCTGACCCTTTCCACCATCCATCATCAGAAGATCCGGAAATCTGGTAAAGCTTCCAAACTCTTTTTCCACTCCCTGATTTTTCAGCTGTTTCTGTTCCTCCATACCATGAGTAAACCGTCTGGTAAGCACCTCCTTCATAGAAGCATAATCATTGGGTCCTATTACCGTCTTAATGCGGAATTTCCGATAATCGCTGCGTTTTGGCCTTCCATTTTCAAAGACCACCATAGAGCCTACAGATTCGTATCCAGAAATATTGGAAATATCAAAGGCCTCCATTCTGCGGACATTCTCCAGCCCCAGCCACTGAGCCACCTGATTCATAGCTCCTATGGTCCGCATCTCTTCCCGTTTATTCCTTTCATTGTCCTGAATCAACACAAGAGCCGCATTCTTCTCCGCCAGCTCCACCAGCCGCTCCTTATCGCCTTTCTTCGGAACCGTAATGCGAACCTTCTGACCCTTTCTGGCGCTGAGCCACTGGCCAATCAGCTCCATATCCTCCAGCTCATACTGCACCCACAGCTCCTTGGGCAAAAATGGAGTTCCTGCATAAAACTGCTTTACAAAGCTGGAAAGAATCTGCCCCCTTGTCTCCGCAGTTGCCACAGACATACGGAAATGATCCCGTCCAATCAGCTTGCCTTCCCGGACAAAGAATACCTGAACTACTGCATCCATATCATCCCGGGCCATAGCAATAATATCCCGATCCTCCATATTGCTGCTGGTAATCTTCTGCTTCTGAGCCACCTTCTTCACACTGCTTAGCAAATCCCGATACTCGATGGCCTTTTCAAAATCCATAGCATCGGAAGCTGCTTTCATTTTTTCTTCCAGATTTTTTAAAACACCGTCATAACGGCCATTTAAAAACTCCAAAACCTGTCTGATATTTTCTCCGTACTCTTCCTTAGAAATATATCCCTGACAGGGGGCATCGCACTGTTTAATGTGATAATTCAGACAAGGGCGCTCTTTTCCCGTATCTCGGGGCAGATTCCTGCTGCAGGTTCTGATTTTATACAGCTTGTGTATCAAATCAATGGTATCCTTCACCGCCCCAGCACTGGTATAGGGGCCAAAATATCGGTTTTTATCCTTTTTCATGGTTCTTGCAAGCATCACCCGTGGGAAATCCTCCCCAACAGTTACCTTAATATACGGATATGCCTTGTCATCCTTCAGCATGGTATTATATCGGGGCTGATGCTCCTTAATCAGATTACATTCCAGAACCAGAGCCTCCATCTCCGAATCTGTCACAATGTACTCAAACCGGGCAATCCGTGAAACCATCTGCTCAATCTTCGCACTCTTATTGCGGCTGCTCTGAAAATACTGCCGCACCCGGTTTTTCAGGCTGACAGCCTTTCCCACATAAATAATCTCGTCCTTAGCGTCGTGCATCAGATAAACCCCAGGCTGAGACGGCAGCTTCTTCAGTTCATCCTCTATATTAAACATTTTTCCGTCCCTTTCTCCTATCTAAGCCGTTTTCCGTCAAACCGGTTCTGGAGGGCCAGAAATCCTCCAATCGCCCGAAGCTGTTCTGGAATCGTACCTGTTTCCGGCTTCATATCAAGCACCAGATAAAGACTGTCCAAATCCCTTTGCTGTGCCGTCCGTGCCATGGCAGAAAGACACTCCATCCGCTCCTCATAAGTATCTGCATCCAGAAATTTAAGAAATGCCGGACTTGGTTCATACAACTTCTGCACAGGTTCCTGAGTTCTGACTTCTTCCTCAAATCTGCTTGTGGAATTGGCTCTGATGCCGATTCCTTTCGATTCGTCTGATCCGGCTGCCATCACTTCCCCGTGCAGATATGAACCAGCTTCAGCGAAATTGCCAAAACCTCCTGCTCTGTCCCTGTCACCTGATTCTCTAGCTGCGGCCGCCAGCTCCACTCGCTCAAACCGGTATTCCTGAGTCACTTCCGGGTATTTTTCCCGTTCTACAGCGCTTACAAACATTTCATAAGGCCTTACATAAACACCAAAATCCCCATAAAGAGCCTGATAAACCACCATCCTCTCTCCCGTCTCAGAATGGGTTGCCACTGCCAGAATCTGATATAATTTATTTTTAAAATGTCGATAAAATTCTCCAGGATACACCTGTCTCTCCATTTGATTTCCTCACTCTCTGCCTCTTCTAATCTGTTACTACAAAATTATAGCACAAATAAGAAGAAAAGGGTATCAGCGAACTGCACTGATACCCTTCTGAGCATAAAACCGACTGCCTCCTGCAGCCATCCTATTCTGCGGCTTCTGTTTCCTGCACCTCAAAGGACGATTCCATGGTTTCTCCCACAGCTTCCGTCTCTGCCGCTGTTGTCTCCTCTGCAAAAGTCGTTTCCGGCAGAGCTGCCCGGGACTGAACAATCTGCTCCTGTTCTGCCTTTGCCTCCTCTGGTGTCAGAAGTCCATCCCAGTCATAGGTACATGCTGCATCCCACAAAAGCCATTCATCATATCCGCAATCATAAACCGCCTGAATCTGACTGCGAACCTCCGGCCCTCCATAAGGAATATGATTTGTCAGCCAGCTGGCTGTAAAATCCTGAAGCCAGGGACGTACCACGGCAATATGCTCTCCGTTCTTTCCGGCAAAGTAAAGCTCCTTTCTGGAATCCATCAGCGCCGCGCAGATTGTCTCATAGGGCTGCATATCCGGATGGGCAATTCCATAATTTCCATCTGCGTAATGAGAAGGGTAAATCATAGGACTGATATAATCCAGATGCTTTGCCATCTCTCCGTAAATCTGTCCCACAGAATCTGCATTTACATCACTGTTGATAATGGCGCCAAATACATCTGCAGACACAAACAGTCCCTCTGCCTTCAGTCTGTCATAGGCATATTCCATAAATTCCAGAATAATTCCTGTTCGGGATCTGCCCTGCACATCGGCCTCGTCAAAAACAACCTCCTTCATGCCCTTCTCCGTACAGAAGCGCACATAGTCAAACTGTACTTCCTCAAAGCCCAGCTTTCCTGCCTCAGCTGCGATTTCCACCAGATAATCCCAGGCCTCCTTCTTATAGGGATTGACCCAGGCATTGCCGTCCCTGTCCCGGAATACCGTTCCATCTGCCTTTTTGATGCACCAGTCCGGCCGAACATCTCCCAGCCAGGCATCACGAAAAGCCGGAATCCGGGCAATGGCATAAATCCCGTGCTCCTCCAGTTTCTCCATTAGCCCTTGAATATCCGAAATATAGGCCTTTGAAGAACCCAGTTCCTGTACCAGGGGAGATTCCATCTCACAGGCCACACGACCAAAATCATCCTTCAGATCAATCACAAGTGTGTTGGCCTCTGTCCGATCAAGCTCTGCAATCAGATTATCCACCATCGAGGGGGTTCCTGCCACATAGGCAGAAATATAAATTCCCTTCACCTGAACAGGATTTCTCTGCTGCCCCTTTTCCAATACAATTTCCTGTGTCTGCAGTTCCAGTTCCGTCGCTGCTTCCGCTTCTTCTGCCGTTTTCTCGCCTTCTTCCTGTGCCTTCGTTGTTCCATGCTCTACCACTACCGGCTCCGGAACAGTCGCCAGTTCTTTCACTGCCTCCAGCTTTCCACAGCCAGATATCAGCCCAACCTGAAGAGCCAGAAGCAAAAAAAGCCTTGCATAGCTGCTTTTCATCATACTCCAGTCCTTTTGTCCTTTGTGTTATCGGGTTGACAAGTTCCTTTCTGCTTAGTATATCACAAAATCCTAAAATAATCAAAATTCCAGGTGCATTTTAAAGCCGTCTGTGATACAATGAGGGGCAGTGAAAGGGGCAAGAAAATATATGAAAATAGGATTTGATAACCAAAAATATCTGAAAATGCAGTCCGAACATATTCGGGAACGAATCAACCAGTTCGGAGATAAATTATATCTGGAATTCGGCGGAAAGCTGTTTGATGACTATCACGCCTCCAGAGTCCTTCCGGGCTTTGCCCCGGACAGCAAGCTGCAGATGCTGCTTCAGCTTGCAGACCAGGCCGAGATCGTTATTGCCATCAATGCCGCTGACATTGAAAAAAATAAAATCCGCCACGATCTGGGCATCACCTACGATGTGGATGTTCTCCGTCTGATTCAGGAATTCCGCGATAAAGGACTTTATGTAGGAAGCGTTGTGATCACCCGCTACACCGGGCAGCCCTCTGCGGATCTGTTCCGCACCAAGCTTCAGAACCTGGGCATTCAGGTTTACCGCCACTATCCCATCGAAGGCTATCCCAACGACATTGCTCACATTGTCAGCGATGAAGGCTACGGAAAAAATGAATATATCGAAACCACAAAGCCATTAGTCATTATCACTGCACCAGGCCCGGGAAGCGGAAAAATGGCCACCTGTCTTTCCCAGCTTTACCACGAAAACAAGAGGGGCATCAAGGCCGGATATGCCAAATTTGAGACCTTCCCAATCTGGAATATTCCCTTAAAGCATCCGGTAAACCTTGCCTATGAGGCAGCTACCGCAGACTTAAACGACGTCAACATGATCGATCCCTTCCATCTGGAAGCCTATGGCGTAACCACTGTCAACTACAACCGCGATGTGGAAATCTACCCTGTACTGTCTGCCATGTTTGAAGGAATCTACGGCTACTGTCCATACAAATCCCCCACTGACATGGGTGTAAATATGGCCGGAAACTGCATCATCGATGACGAGGCCTGCAAAGAGGCCTCCCGACAGGAAATTATCCGCCGTTACTATCAGGCGCTGAACCGCCTTGCCAAAGACAAAGGCTCCAAAGATGAGGTTTACAAAATCGAGCTTTTGATGAAGCAGGCAAAGATCACCACCAGTATGCGCGCCGTTGTATCCGTAGCCAATGAGTTATCCGCTAAAAACGGTTCTCCGGCTGCCGCCCTGGAGCTGCCTGACGGAAAAATCGTAACCGGAAAAACCTCCGCTCTTCTGGGCGCTTCCGCTGCCGTTTTACTGAACGCAGTCAAAGAGCTTGGTGGAATCGCCGACAACATTCATCTGATTTCTCCTACCTTCATCGAACCGATTCAGGGACTGAAGGTCGGATATCTGGGAAGCAAAAACCCGCGGCTTCACACAGATGAGGTGCTGATTGCCCTTTCCATGTGTGCCGCCACGGATTCCAATGCACGGCTGGCCTTAGAACAGCTGCCTAAGCTTCGCGGCTGCCAGATTCATACCTCCGTAATGCTTTCCTCCGTGGATATTAAAATGTTCAACAAACTGGGACTGGAATTAACCTCCGAACCGATTTACGAAAAAAAGAAGCTGTATCGGTAATAAACAGATCATACTGTGAATGGATCCAAGGGACTGTCGCACTAAGAAATTAGTGTGCAGTTCCTTTTCTGTAGACAAATTTACAGCATGGAGTAGACTCGGAATCTATCACATGGCTGACAATCGATCCACAACCGACAAATACCACAGCACGGATTCCGTTCTTGAAAAATGCACAAAAACACTTAATTTTTAAATATTCAAAGCTGTACAGAAAAAGTTTAAGTCTTAGACAGACCAAAGCGGATAAAATAGATACCTTCTCAATTGCTTCTATGTTGGTGTCTGATGTGAACTTAAGGTTCTACTCAGATACATCTTACCACAATGAGGAATTAAAGTCACTCTCTCGTAATCGATTTGATAAAGTAAAAGAACGTGCCCAGTTAAAATGAAAATTTTCCCATCTTAACCTTCTAATTGCAATTCGTCCTGTTGAATTTTGTGATACCGTTATTCATAGTTATTTGGTGATATGTAGTCACCATTTATATTATAAAATGCATCCAAATCCCATCAAAGCAACCGATATACATGCTAATAATCACGGATTTTAAATTGATTCAATCATTTTCTCTTAATCCAGCAATGAAGCGACTCAATACATACATTAGAGGTGACAATGGAAACCATATATAAAACTTTTTACTCACACGCCCCTCGCGGGGCGCGACTACAAACCAGGCAAATAGCTACACGATTAGCATAATTTCTACTCACACGCCCCTCGCGGGGCGCGACGTGACGAGATTGACTTGG
Organism: Lachnoclostridium sp. Marseille-P6806; assembly: GCF_964238185.1. NCBI lineage: Bacteria > Bacillati > Bacillota > Clostridia > Lachnospirales > Lachnospiraceae > Lachnoclostridium > Lachnoclostridium sp. Marseille-P6806. The sequence goes on along the minus strand of NZ_CAXSLG010000004.1, from coordinate 28,704 downwards.
GGCGCGGGAAGTATGTGCAATTTCTACTCACACGCCCCTCGCGGGGCGCGACAAATATGTCTTTATGTCATGCTGCATATTTCTGCATTTCTACTCACACGCCCCTCGCGGGGCGCGACGGAGGTTTCTGGAACTCTGGAGACGGAGCGAACGATTTCTACTCACACGCCCCTCGCGGGGCGCGACGCAATGTGGAAATTGTTGGACGGATAGCAATTAATTTCTACTCACACGCCCCTCGCGGGGCGCGACAGGAGGCTGAGATAGAAGATGACGGCTTCCTGGATTTCTACTCACACGCCCCTCGCGGGGCGCGACGGATGTGGTTGATTTTGAAAAACCGAACCGGTCCGATTTCTACTCACACGCCCCTCGCGGGGCGCGACCCACAGACCGGAAACTTCTGGTGTTATCAGAAAATTTCTACTCACACGCCCCTCGCGGGGCGCGACCGCTACATTTAGCATGTAATAGCGAATCGTTCCCCACATATAGAGGAGCGGACTTTTTCATCATAAAATCTTCTCAATTTTGTCGATTTATTCGGTATCTAATGCCTCTTTTTCAGGCGAACCTTCCGGGATTTTTACATCATCTGCTCTTCCCCTACCATTTCATTCACGCAGGTATCAGGAATACTAAATGATGATCACACCTTCTGGATTATAGGTTTTTTTCGCCCCAATATGTTCAATTCGTTTTTCCCAATTATTTCCGAGATAATAAAACCTCAGACTGTCTTCTTCCTGATTGATCAGTTTGATCAGGCGATCCTTTAATTTAAGAAAAGAAGAATAATCCAGATCTGCTTCAAACACGGAGTTCTGTACACGCTGAGCATGATTCTGACATTCTTTCGCCACTTTGCGCAAGCGGGTTCTTCCTGATGCGCTCACAGTACTTACGTCGTAACTAATCAACACCATCATACGAATCACCTACTTTAAAAGAAACGATGGATAGGTTTCTATATCGCCACGCACATACTTTGCCAAAAGATTACTTTGTATATAAGGAAGCAGGCCCAACGGGATCTTTTGCTTCAAATATGGATGCGTCATATCAGTACGCTTTTTTTCCTGCCATTTTGCCAGTACTTTTTTGCGTCCATCTTCATTCAGCCACACAGCGCCGGAAAGCTGTTTTTCGAAATCCCTCTCTCCAATTATCTGTAGATTCAAGAGAGTGAGAACAAAACGCTCCACGATGCAGCGGACTTCCTCTACCATATCGCAGGCAAGAGAAGCTCGCCCGCTCCGCAGCGTATGGCAATAGCCAATATAGCTGTCCAGTCCTACTGTTTCCAATGCTGCTGCAAATTCGCTCGTAGCCAGTGTATACACAAACGAAAGAACAGCATTTACTGGATCAAGCGGCGGTCTTTTCGTACGCAACTCAAACGTAAATGGCACTTTCTGATTCGTTATCAGCTTATTAAAAACAGAAAAATAACTCTGTGCACAATATCCCTCGATACCGATAATTTCTTCCACACTTTTTGCACTATAAACCTTCTCAATGCCTTCTGTCAGAATTTCTACTGTATTCTTCATTTCCTCATCTTCCCGCAAGGCTGCGTTATCATGAAGTGTCCGACGCAAAAGCTGACGTGTGTTGCTGAATTTTGCAGCCATTGTATTCTGTGTCAATACAAGTCCTGATTCACGAAACGTATCGATCTGCGCCACTCGAAGAAATACATTTCCCTTCGTCTCCCCGCAGACTTTTGCAAGAAATTTTCCCTGAGGAGAAATAAAGTTGATCGGTATCGTCTTACTGACGCATTTTCCCATTAAAGCGGGAGAACACCCGATATAATTAAAGCAAACGATATTTTCGATGTTTTCAAATGGAATTCGCAGCTTTGTCTCCCCATCTATTTTACAAACGAGATTCTCTCCATCCAGAGTAAGGTACGCCATTTCATTTGTCACATACACCGTATTCAGCAATTTTCTCATAGCGCTGTCCTCCCGATTTTTTCGATTTCACTCTGAATGCTTTTAATCTGCCTGATATTTGGCATACACAGATCCTTCATAGAACATCCGCTGCATTTCTGTCCTTTTCGAATTGTAGGTATTTTTCCTGCCTTTAAATATCCACGCATTTCTTCTAATATAGCTTTTAATCTGACATCATATACAGCAAAATTTTCCTGCAGATGCAGATCAACTCTTTTTTTCACATCCGCATAATAAATCATACCTTCGCAGCTTCCGCCAAATACGTAATCTACGCAGAGTTTCTGTGCAAACACCTGCATCCGATCATCCTCTCGCACTTCCACATCTTTCGGTTTTGTTGGCTTATATTCTACAATTGTGAGTTTATATCTGCCTTCGAAATTCGGAAGCGTTATCCCCTGCCTGTCCTCTCTTGCTTCCAGACAGTCTGTAATTCCATAGAGCTGATAACAGTCATTGTATATAGGCACAGAAGTAAAAATCCGCTTTCCTCTTGCTGTATAATTCCGATTCGGATCATGCACACGGTCATGCATCAGATTTGCCTTTGTCACAAAAAAGTTTTCTGCCCATGCTTTATCAATTTCAAGGAGTCCCCAACGGTGCGGACAGTACAAATAATGCTGAATGGAACGAATCGTTATTTCCATCGTACTCATATTTTTTCGATCAGCTCTACTCCTTCCGGCATCTGACGATCAACCTTGATTTCATAATCAGTAAACGAACGCGGCAAAACACCATCTTTTTCTGACACTGTAATCTTATCAAACAAAAGATGTGACGGACAGCTTCCAAGCACATTATTGTGTTTAAATACGTACAGCTTTCTCATACACATTTTTCCACGTGCTGCGCTGTGATCGTTTTCAAACATATTGATGATGGCGCTCCACAGCAGCTCGAGGTCATCCTCTGAAAGATCCGTCGATTTATTGGCAAGCGCAGCAGAGACGTATCCCTCTGCCCGATAAAGTGCATAGGGGATCACACTTTTTCTTCCCATTTCTGTCTCTCCAGTCTCCGTCCGTTCCTCAGTTGTTCTCGCCTGACGTGTGATGGAAACATCCAGAATATTCACTGGAGAAATACTTCTCGCAAAATTGATCTGTACTGGTCCTCTTACAATGCCGCACGGATCTTCTCCGGTGGACATCACTGCACCGAACGTTCTCACATCGAAATAATTGCGACACATATATTCTCTGGCCTTCTTTACATCATCCGCATTTTTTCCCTTATTCTTTTTTGGCAGTCCTTCTGCCTCATACGCCGCTGTAAATTTTGCATTCAGGGAGCGGTCAGGCTTTACCAGAATGTTGTAGCCTGCTTCCCCTTCTTTGACCAGCTCTACATAATTTCTGATTTTCCGTTTCAAGCAGACATCCGTGATAAATCCATAACCAGATTCAACATCCACTCTCGGCATATTTCCCGCATCTGGATCACCGTTTGGATTTCCATTTTCTACATCAAAAAGCATGATAAAATCATATCTATTTTCCAGTGCCATATCGCTCATCCTCCCTGTCCTCTTGATTCTTTTTCTCATAAAATGCCTGATTCTGCTGATAGTAACCGACGATAAACTCTCCCTGCTCCTTTAGAGAAAAATGATCCGGAAATCCACCGTTCAGCTTTACCATAACCTCTCCGATCAGCTTATTATAAAACATAGGATACTGTGCTTTCTTCAGGTAGCTCTGATTCGCCAGATTGATCAGCTTCGGAAAAACCAGCAGCGGTCTTGTCGACGCAGATGCAAAGTAGGCATCCTTGACAGTTCTGTTTAAGGAGTAATTCGATGCTTCCTGCTGCAGCCGTTCTAAAATGGCAAACAGTCTTCCGCACAGATACGCCTGATTTGTATTTTCCTTATCTAAAGCCACTTTTATCTCCTCCCCCACATTTTTTCTATTGAGACACGCCTTGATCACGCCAATGCGTACGTCATTCATCTTTTCTCTTCCACTATCGATCCGAACTCTGCGCACCATTGTTTCCAGCAGGGCATTCGGATAATCACATCCATAAATCACCGCTTCAAACAGGCGCGCCATTAATGCCGGATTAACCTTATCATTTTTACTCTTGGGAGAAATCAGTTCCTTTTTGATCCATGACAGATATACCGGTTTTACCTCTCGCGTAATCTGTAGCTCCCTCTGAAATCTTGCAATATTCCACAAGACATCTGCATATTTTCTCCGTATCAGAAATTTTACCGAAAGTCTGGAGGAATTCGGCTTTAACCCAAGCATATAAAAATCAACATCCGGATGGATTTCTTCCATTGACGCAAGCCTCTGCTCTGTTAGATACCCTGCATTTGCATCCTCTACAAGCTTTTTCAGCATTGCTTCTGTGTCTTCCGCATTCATCTGATCCGCCTGACTCCAAATCAACTGACTAAACAGATCCTCACACGTTTCTTCTGGCTCCATCGCCCAAAATACGATTGTCATATCGTCCAATACAGCTTTATGCTTGTTGCTGCCCAGCAAATAATTCAGCGCTTCCGTATACTTTTTCATAATATCCACCGAGATATTGCTGTTATACGACTGATCGTTTCCATAGGAATTTTCTGATGGATTATTAAAACCGATCAATACACTTCCTGTTGCCAGCCCACCATAAACTCCTTTGATTTTGCTGTGGATTCTTGCAATTGGCTCAATTTTTCCGCTGATTGCGCACTGTGCTGTGATATCGTCCTGATTTTCCTGATTTTTTTTCTCATACCTGCTGTCCCATTTCTGTTTCAGCTCTTTTACCTCATGGAGGCGAAGCTGTGGACTGCCCGAGAGACAAAACGCATATCCCGATTTTGCATAGTCTTTTCCAAGCTGCAACAAATGTACATTTTCTGTCTCCTCCTCAGGATTCCATTTCAGCAGAAAATTGCGGAATGCATTTGCCAGAGGCGTATCAATCCCTTCCAGAAATTCCAGATTTTCCGTCACACATGCTTCATGAGATTTTTTTGCTTTTTCTGTTCGATCCAAAGGAGTCAAAGTTTCATTTTCCAGATTGAGTCCAAACAGATACAACGGACGATGCTCTATGATATTGGCCTCAATACCGGATTTTTCTGTCCTCTGCATCATCACAACTTCCTTAGGAACTTCTTTTTGTTTCTTTTTTCCTTTCCCTGACGGAACCTCAACAGTATCTTTCCATGGAAGTATTTCATCAATTTTCCCCTCCGCAGTCAATGCAACAAGATACTGCACCTTTACTTTGGAATAGCCTCTCGGAAGAACCTTACCCGCCGCTGAAAGAATATCATAATAATCGCTTAACGCCCTAATCAGCATCGCAGTTCCTCCCTGTATTTTTTCACATCAATGACTCCGTTGATCATGTGCGGACGATAATACGCTGTCACAGCCCGATCAGAAAACTTTGGATTCTCCCAGTCGCCATTGATTGGTCTTCCGCCATCCGCAAATTTCACCTTATAGTTCATGAAGCCAAGATCCACATCCCCCATACTTATAATAGCGGGACTGATCTGTCCGAGATCAAATTCTTCGACAAGCTCCATCCGCTTAACCGGGAACTCACAGCAGCCCAGACATGGCATACGGAACCACTGTCCTTTTTCCAGACGACGTTTTAAAATACTATAGTGCTTCTCTTCACATTCGTCCTGTTTTTCATTTTTCATTCCAGTCAGCTCAAAGTGAAATGCTATTCCATATCTTACATTTTTAAGTACCATCGCTGCGCGCTGACTCCTGCTCTCCGATGCATAAATACAGGGGTCTCCGCCATTTCCGTTCATCTGACTTTTTACCGCACTATAAAGTACCTTATCCTTTACCTCATTGCGCCGGATATTTGCAAAATCGATCTCATGGAATACAATAATCTGATCGATCACATAACGTATCGCCGGCTTCCAATACACGCTTTTCAACAATCCCTCCATCGCTCCCGGCGTCGGCACATCATAACTTACTCTTTCCACCTTGAGCTCCGGTCTGGTAAAGCATGCATAATCACCTTCCACAATGATCTTAAAACCATAGCTCACGCTATCCCCTCCCTTTTCTGTATTTGTCTTCTGCATGGTCTTATAGTCGAACCATTCCATTTGCCATGGTTAGCAAACGTATCCCCCAACACTCATCCATCTAAAATTCTGCTCAGACTCCGAATATCGTGGTACATACACCCTATTTTATTCTACACATTTCTTTGATTAGTACGAAATATATGGCATTGACACGCTGTACCTCATTTCACGTCAGTTCATAAAAAATAATCTCTTGCCTCAAATAAAATCCCAATCTGTTCATCATAGTAATCCAGGTTCGTCAGACAGTAAACTCCTGTCCCATAATCCTCCACCACATGCTGCTTAATCAAATTTTCCAATTCCTTCTGGTAAACAGTACAAACATAATTCTGAAGCATCCTGGTATTTACGCTCTTTGTATACCGCAAATGTTCTGCCAGCTCCCTACTTTTCTCATCACGCACTACAACAACAGAAACTGTTTTTGAATCGATCAGTTCAAATTTTTCCGCATATTCTTTAAACGGAAGCCGTCTGATCTTACTGCACATCTTATGCATTGCATTCTTCTGAATTTCTTCCTGTTTCATGAAATACAGCGTATCATAATATTCTGCAATGCATAACGGTTTGGAAATATCTTCATATTTCCCCAAAAGTTCTTTTGCAAGATTTCCTTTTTCCTCGATAGGAGCCCTTCTTGTATAATCTGCAAAATCAAAGACAAAAACATCTGCAATCGCCCGCCTGCCTTCTCGATTGCATCTCCCGCCTGCCTGCAAAATACTGTCCAGCCCAGATCGTTCACGAAAAACCGTATACACATCAAGATCTACCCCTGCTTCGATCAGCGAAGTCGCTATAATCGTGATCCTGCGCTCCTTTGGCACAGCTTCATATGTCGGATAATCCTTCTCCAGCCTGTTCAGTTCTTCTCTGATTTCCTGAAGAATACGCTTTCGATCATAGGGTGTCATGTAGGTCGATAAATGATATTTTTTACCTGTACTACACTCGCGAAATAATTGTCTGGCAGCTTTCTTGCTATTAACGATTACCAGACTGGAGGGACTCTGACTGCTCTTCTCCAACAATGCGTCAGCTTCCACCTCACCGATATACTCATATCTGCACTTTTGAAATTCTCCGAACAACGACGTATCCTGAATTAAATTAAAAATCTTACTGTCTGGAAGTGCATATTTATGGATTAAATTTTCAAAATCTGGCATGGTTGCCGTCAAAAAAATAGCTTCACTGTTCAGATACCGTGTAATAAACGCAATTGACTGAAGACATGGCTGAAGATAACTCTGCGGCATCAAATGAGCTTCGTCAAAAACGAGAATACTGTCCGCCATATTGTGCAGCTTTCGAAGCTTTCCCCGCTTGTTTGCATAAACGGATTCAAAAAACTGCACTGCTGTCGTAACGATAAAGGGCGCGTCCCAATTCTCTGCTGCAAGTGTTGCTGCCTTTCGGTAATCCTCATCCTGATCTTCCGCATCCTCATAGGAAAAAGTGGACTGATGCCGCAGAATTTCCAGTTCTCCTCCAAAAAGTCCTTCAAAAACATCTACTGTCTGATCGATAATACTGTTATATGGAATCACATAAATAATCCGCTTTTTCTTCCCGGCAAGCGCCCGCTCCAACGCAATTTTTACACTTGCGAGCGTCTTGCCACTTCCGGTCGGCATATTCAGCAGATAAATTTCAGCATCCCTGTCTGCATTTCGAAACGCCTGTGCCTGCAGCGCACTGCGCGCCTTCTGAAGATTTGTCCTGCACACAAAGGCCGACCATCTTGCGTTTACTCTATCAAGACAGGCCTGAAAATCTGACCTAAGTGCACGCGGCCGCTCTTCTTCCCTGCAAAAATCCGCCGTATCTGTAGAATCCGCATCTACCAGACAGGAAAACGCATACCGAGTCAGAAATGCAAATTTATCAATCTGAAGCTCCTGATCTTTTCTGCAGTCTCCCGCTACAAATTCTGCCCACACACCAAAATCCACCGACGGAATCTCAAGCTCCCTTTTATATTCGCTGTAATCCGAAAACTCCCTCTTAAGCCTTCCATACAAGGTCCCAAGTTCCTGTGTATCATTGGGAAAACCTGCATCTGGCAGTCCCGAATGATGCCCCGCAATGCAAAACTGCATCATCAGCCCCATCACATTGGGAAACAAGCTTCCTGCCGCAAGTGCACCACAGGTAGAATGTTCCACTCGAATCTGTTCACCTCGAATCCGCTTTTGAAATTCAACCATGTACTTCCCTATATCATGGAGAAGTCCAATTACATATAGAAAATCCTTAAACGCCGGTATTGCATATTCTCTACACAATACAGCAGTCTGAAAGCTATGCTGCTGCACCGTTTGGATTGCATCGGTGTATTCATTTATGTGAGCAATATATTCTTTCTTCATGGAATACCCTCGAAATAAAATCAAAACAATCGTTTATTATATTAATAATATCAGAAAAATAAGTTTTTTAAAATATTTTTTCTTATTTTCCATTGTCTTCATTTAGTGTCAGTGTACAAGGAACAACACACCATATTGCCCTTTACACACTGACGCTATTTAAGAACTATATATACAGAAATTTCTGCGGAGATCCTCCGCTTTACTTTAAATGATTCAATTAAATTCTCCTTTTACTCACATACTCCTAATGGAGTATGACTGTGCTATGCACTCAATAACTTTTTCAATCTATTTCTACTCATATGCCCATCTCAAAGCATAACGACTATCATTTCTGGCTTTTCCTTATCGGTATGACTTCATTTCTTCTACCTCTGCCAATGCATAAAATAATTCTTCCTGAAGTTCTTTCTTAGAAAGAGATTTCACATATTTTTCCAGTTCTTCATAATACTGCCGTTCTCTTTCCTCTTCTTCCGCCTCCCAGTCTTCTATCTGCTTTTTAAACGATTGAACAGTCTCTGGCTTCGCTGTAAAATAAAGTGCAATCATATGTTTACAAATCACTCTGCGGCCCTTTGCAAACGCACAGTCACAGACAGATTTTCTCGGATGCTCCGTATCAATATGCACATGATACACCTTTTCCTCACTTCCTGACACAATCCCATCATATATGTACTGCCCGCTTTTTACCCATGTCAAAACTCGCTTTGCTTCATAATAATCCATTCCACGCCACACGGAATTTCTGCTTGCCAATTCGATTAATCCCATTGTTCTTATCCCTCCTTAATTAAAAATATCTATTTTCTAAACGCCCTACCCGTTTTTCCATTATATAATAACTAATATATTTTTTAATCTGAGTATTGTATATTATATATGCATATTGCTTGTCAACCAAATTAATTATACGTTATCAGAAATTCATTGATGCTTCTAAATCACATCACAAGAATATAACATCACGGGGCAAAAGAAAAGAGCCACAAAGCCTTATTTTACAAGCTTTGTGACTCAAATGGATGTTATTCAAACTCTTGGGCGGAGAGATTTATCTGGCTGTTTCTTGGTACACATTTGTGCATTTTATTTTTCATATTCATCTTATTTCGCATTTTTGTATACCTCATCTAAAATTTTTAGAGCCAAAATGGAGCCATATAATACCTGTATTCCAAACTCCTATGACTTATGCATAGCATAAAAGTAACTCCTTTTATGCTATACTTTTCTTTAATTCTGCAATAAATTCTTCAATTTCTTTATCCATTTCTTGCATTATCCGATAAAAATTCCTAACCAACATTTTACCATCAATTCCTAAAAATTTTCTCAATTCTTCAAACCAATCATGATAATCATTTCCATCAATGGTTGCTAACATAGTAATAATTTGCCGCTTTTCTTTTCCAACGATTTCACAAAACTTCTCGAGATTTTCCGGCACATGTAAATACTCCCTATATAACTCTTCTAGTGCTTTATTCCCTGGTAAAAATAACCATTTCCAATTTAATTTTGATGTATCTAATCGTTCCCTCATGTCTCCATCGTAAATTCCTATAAAATTATATTTTATTTTATCACTTGACGGAAACTCCAATCGATAAGTTATAGCCTTTTCTCCACCTTCAGCTACATCGATCGTATACTTTTTTAAAATGTATGGTGCCTTATCCTCTAAAATAATTGATAGAAAATCATATGCTACCCTATCCTCAACAAATAATGTTCCCGTATAGCTTTGTGTAATACCTAATATATCCTCTGCCATCATATCGTCATCAGGTTTAGTAATCATAGCCATATTTCCCATTCTACTTACTATTCGTATATTACTATTTTTTACATGTTCTAACAAATAAGGCGAATGTGTCGTAACAATTGCCTGAATCCCTTTTTCTGCTATTTGTTTTCCCAAATAGTTTGCAAAATGAATTTGTGAACATATACTTATATATGTTTCAGGTTCTTCAATAATGACAATTGTTCCCGAATTACATTTATTTATGTACCAAAACAAATAAAAAAGAAAATGTTCACCTCGCCCCATACTTCTTGAATCATACTCTATTTCATCAATAGTGACATTAAAAAATGGAACTATTCCTATCCCTTCAATATCTTCAAATTCCCATATTTTACATGATTGATATCTTTTCCCCGTCAGATAACAAATATCACTGATCTGTTCTGGTAATAATTCATATTCCTCATTTTGTTCAAGCAACTCTTCAAAATTTGCTTGTCTTATATTAAATTCTTGAATTTGAATATTCTCATCACAATCCAAGTATTTAATGCTATCCAAATCATATCCTGTATCATACAAGCGTTTTCCATTACAATTCGAGCAGGAAATTTTCTTATTATCACATTCGAATTTTCCATTAACTGTAGCGGATTTCAATTTATGTAGATCACTTTCGCTTAAATTTAATCCTAATAAATCTTTTACAGCCGCTATAATAGTACTTTTTCCTGCTCCATTTAAACCGCATATTGCCGTAATGCCCTTTGAAAAGGATATCTCCTGTAAATTATTTAGCCCATTGAGTTCTACGCTTAATAAATTTCTACTATATTTTCTTTTATAAACTTTATCCCAATAATCAGTTTCTTTTGCTTTTCTCATCTAAAAATTTTCTCCCCAATTATACTTTTCAACAATTTTCTCAAGCGTATAATTAAAATTCTCCACTTCAGCAAAAGTGTCCATCGTGTACTGCAATAGTTCCGACTCTTCGTTCCATAGCATATCTCTAAAAAGTGTAATAATAATGTCTCTATATATTATTGAAAGAGCATCTGTACTTCCCATACTGGTTCTCTGATTAAATGTATTTAACATAACTTCAAAAAACGAAACTTGTTTTTGTAAACTTAAGAAGGTCTTTATATATTTATCATCAACTTTTTTATACTTTCCTTTTATATAAGCTCTACAAAATTCCATATAACTAATAGTATTTTGTAAATCAGTTGTTTCTGAATCCAGATTTCTACGAATATATACAAACCAACTAAATATCGTTGCTTTATTAAATGAAAACTTAAAATCCTTCCATTCTGAAACACATATCATAAATTTTCTTAAAGTTTCATCAACAATCTCAATACACTCATCTGAAAACGGCACAGCCTGTCGATATTGAAAAGATATGTCATTAGACGTAATTTTCTTCTTAAGTGTATGGGTTTCAACCGCAAAACAGAATTTTGATATTATCTCATCATATGCTAGGCGCGAATTTGAAAAACCTATGGTTTCTTTATCTGCTCCCAACGCAACAAATTTATTTGATAATTCTTTCACTTGATCCCTAGTAGCGCCAATATATGCATTTCTTTGTTCTGCAGATGTTAATGCAGTAGGTTGATTTAGTCTATAGAATAATTCTGCTGGTTCTTCCGGTCTATACTCTGTTAATCTTATGATTACAACACTATACTGTCTAAACTGCCTTTGCCATTTTAACGGAAGATCTCTGTAATGCATTCCATTCAAATTTGCTATTTCCTGATCTTTTGGCAACACTGTTCCATCAACACAAATAATATTGTCAAAAAAATCTCGTATTGCAGCAAGTCTCTGCTGACCATCTAACACTTCATCCACAGATTGTGCATTATGGATCACATGTATCGGAGGGATTTTCCACCCACGCAATATTGAATCAATAAGTTTTTGCTTTTTTTGAATAGTCCAAATCTCGCCTCTCTGAAAATCCGGCTGTAAATCCATATCGCCATTTTTTATTCTATTAACAATCGTTTCAATTTCTAAATCTGTTGACTCGCATTTCATATTCTTATCCTCATTATATAGTCATATTTATCCAATATCTCTCAATTTATTTACAATACATATGATATGAGGGTCAAAAGGTATTTTGCCCCTCATTTATGATTAATCAGATTACTACATGCTACGCATTCCCGTAATCTGATCATCATACATATAGTTTAATATATCATTCATGTTGGTTTTTATACACTCGTTATATCAATTTCAATAGGATTTCCCCATCGATCTACTCCTTTGATTAATAGAGTTCCATTTATCAAAGTAAATATCTGATATTCATTTGTATATTTACCATAATAATCTAGTTCAAATTGCGCATCCCCAATTATATCAATTGACGAATTATTTGTTTCAATTCGAGGTACTACCTTCAGAATATCATTATACCGAGTTTTTCCCATAGATGATACTAAAACTCTTGCCTCATGCATATATTCATTCTCCAATTTAAAATGCATGTATTCTCTAATTGCACATTGTGAATTTGCAAAGGTACTAACATCAACTCTTTCTCCCAAAATAACACCTTCTTTCTGTATAATCTTTAAAAATATTACTATTATTTTTTTCTCAATACATTTGAAACCGTTGATTGGGATACATCTAACATGGCAGCTATTGTTTCCTGGTTTATTTTCTGTTTTGCCAAATCCCTTATAACTTCATTTCTTTGTGCTACTGATGCAATCTCCGGTAATTTATGAATGGTTTCTGAAACCACTCCAGATGCCGTTACACTTTTAATAAGTGTTGTTCCATCACTTAACACAGCTCTTGCAATTTTGGCACCCGTTTTTTTATTTGGCTTAAACGCTAAGGATACAACATCTGACATTGATTTACCCACGTTTTTTAAATCTGTATTCTTAAACACATTCATTAAATTCGCAGCCATAATTTTCCTCCCGCTTATTACTTTAATATTAAGATAATATTAAAGTAATATTTTGTCAACTACTTTTTCAACTCTCATACCTAAAAAACTCCCTAGCCATCATCTCCGCCGTAGCCCGATTATACCCCTTTTTCAAATACCCTTGCACAATCGTCCCAAACATTCCCTTAACCATATCATCCTCAATATCACAATATGCCTGCATCTCCCCAGACAAAGCCATTGCCACATACTCTATTGGTTTGTTATCAAACAACCTATGCAGCTTCGCCAGTGACTGCTCCGTTGTCCTCAGAGCAGCCTCCACTTCTTCACACTTTATTCGCAACATATTTCCATCTGTAAACCACACCTCAACATAACCGTTATCCATGTTATAAGCACATTCCACGATATTATCCATTCGATTATCTTTCATATCATCAATCCATCCTTCCCATTATCTTGTCCCATAAGACCTGTCATACCGCCTTATCTGCTGCTCTGTACGCTCCTGTTCCTTTACCTTACGAACGATCGTATCAATCTGCTCCGCACCAACATATTTCTTCACACGTTCCAGATTATCAGCCTTTTCCTGCAACAGTTCTGTCATATCACTCATATCCTTAATCTTACCCTTGTAAAACTCCACATCATCTGACAATCTCTTCTTTTCCTTCCTTAGCTGTAATACTTCCTCTTTCAGCCTTACACACTGGATTGTCAGATTCTTTATCAACGACTTCAGCTTATTCACAAATGGAATAACCACCTTATCCCGAAATGACTTAGCACTTGCAAATGCTCCCGGTTCCGGCAATTGCCACTCCGGTGCTTCATCATACTTTCTTACATCACGCTGTAATAACTGCTCCGACTGCACTATCTGCTCTATATGGCTCTTAAGCTCATTCTGTTGCTTTTCAAGTTGAACATTATTCTGTTGCAAATCATTGTATTTCTGTCTTAATGCCTGATTATTCAATTGCAACGTATCATTCCTTTGCTCCAGAGAATAATTATCAGCGGACAACTGATCATTCACATTCTCCAATTTACTATTCATATATTGTAAATCTTCATGCCTTTGTTCCAGTTCTTCATTATCTGTCTGCAACTGTAGCTGTTTCTGCTTTAAATCATGATTTTCCATGCGAAGTCTGTCCTTGCGGCTTTCAAGCCTTGAGTTTTCCATTCTCAAATCCTGATTATCTGCAAGCAATGCTTCCTTCTCCTGTTGTGCTGTAGTTCTCTCTTCATTTGCCTTCTGTGTAGCTTCCTCAGCCAGTTCTTTTTCGATAGTAACATTCTGCAATTCCTGTTTCTTCACAGAAACTTCTTCACCAAGCTGTGCAACCACCGAAGATATTTCCCGCTTCTGGCTATCCAATTCAGCTACTTCCCTTGCCCGCTCTTTCTTTTCAAATTCAAGCACCGACAAATGTTTCTCATGTGTACCCTTTTGCAGCCATTCCACACCATATCGCTCCATGACTGTCGCAAGTTCCTGCTTCTCTGATGCAATCCACTGATTTAATTCGGTAGCACCTCTAGTGCCACCAGTGAAGCCTTCTGCCGCTAGTGCAGATTTTAATGATACCCTTGTATCAAGTCCTCGCTTACTTCCTGTAATATATGGTACAAAATCAATGTGCAGATGCGGTGTTTCTTCATCCATATGCAAATGTGCCGAGAATACATACAAGTTCGGATTTCTAGCTTGGAACTCATCCATAAATTCCGTTAAAATCCTTTTTGCCAACAATCCATCTTCATTTTTGGCATTCATATCATCTTCATTTCCAATCTGAAATATCACTTCATGAAATAACTTTTCCTGCTTACCCCTCCTGATTTTTTCATAGTAATCATCAATCATGCGATCTTTCCGTTTCTGTTTTGCATTATATCGTTCCCGTGCTTCATCAAACAATTTATGATAAACCTGCTTAATATCTTCCTGGCAAAATTCCACATTATCAGCACTTCTGTTTTTATCTACATTCTTAGCTGTAAATGCTCTGGTATTATGGTTCACAGAACCTTTTCCGATCATTGCACTTATCGTTCTCTCCATAGGCAATCTTCCCCTTTCTTTTATCTGTCATATTAGCGCCGAATACGGCGCAGGCTTTGTTACTTTCGTCGAAAGTAACGCGAAAGCACTTTTGACATCAACATCTCCTTTCAGGAGCTGTCGCCATCAAAAATGCAACCTTACAAGTCAGGTTTTGCGCCCTGCCGGGAGCTTTTCTGCCTGCGGCAGTCAATGTACACAAGCCTCCACTATGTCAAGCACACCACATTTTCCTTATCCATTCTAACGGAAGCGTGACACGCAACCGTTATATATGTTTAAGAAAAACTACCACCGAAAACTCTCCTGCACACCTCGTCTATCCAAATATTCTTTTCGAGCCTTTTTCCTTTCTTCTTCCGTTAGTGCAGTCTTATATTTTGTATACAATTCTCTCATTACCATTGCGTCCAGCTTCTTCTCCAGCCCCTGTTTTATCTGAGGCAACAGTTCCTCCTGTTCCAACATAAAATATCTCATTATCGCAACGAAAAGTTCTTCTGAAATCTGTACATTTTTCATATCAATCCACCATCCCTTTCCTAATTCATTCAAGACCGCAACACTGCAAAGTCTATATGCTTTGCAACCTTGCAAAGTTTATCTCCGCAATTTCTATATAGCCTGCAATGTTGCGTTCTTACCCTATCTCTGCTTTACTGCATCCAATTCCCAATACCATGAATTATTTATTTTCTTTGCCCGAATACCCAGTTCTTTCTTGGCATTTTCCAATGTTCTTTTTGAAATCCCATGTTCATCATCCATTTCAAAAACTTCATTACTCTGCACCATATTAGTTGTTTCTGCCAATTCACGAAGCATTTGCTTTGCCTGTTCCAGCTTATTTGCTTTTGGTGCAATACCGCCAAGTACTTCATCTGCTGTAATCTCATAATCTCCCAACCAATGAAAGCCCGTTTCTGATAACATAAATGCCTTTGGATGTCCAAATGCCGCAAGATTATTCTTTATCTGAACAACTGCTCTTGTATTAGGTTCTCCCTCTATTCTGCCGACCAGAAGCACACTCCTCGCCACAGCAAAGAAGTCAATGGAACCCATGCCCCTGTATGCTGCTTTATTACCAGATGCCTTATTCATATGACCAATAAGAAGAATTGCACACTGGTATTTCTCTGCTAATGCTCCCAGCTTCTTTGTCATATCTCTTGCCTCATTTGCCCGGTTCATATCCATACCACCACCGAGATACGCCTGTATCGGGTCTAATATCAATACCTTTGCCCCAGTCTTAACAAGTGCCTCTTCCAGCCTTTCATCTGCCATAGACAAGGATTTATCACTTTCATCAATAACCAGTATCTTTTCGCAGTCCGCCCTGGCAAGTTCAAGCCTCGGCTTTACTGTATCTGCCAGTCCATCCTCTGCTGTCTGATAAATAACATTTACCGGCTCATGCACATCTATATCACTGCCGAGACTTTCTCCCTTTGACAGCTTTGCTGCTATGTTTAACACCAATGTTGTCTTTCCATCACCCGGATCCCCCTGAATAATTGTCAGCTTCCCATATGGTATAAACGGATACCACAGCCATTTCACTTCCTGTGACTCAACCTACGACATCCGTATCATCTTTAATTTTGTCTTCTGTTCCTCCATAAAAGTCCTCCATTTACCAATCTTTTATTTGCTCCTAAGAAGAACCTCTGATATACTCTAGTTGTATTTACAGGTGTAACAGAGGTTTTCTTTTGTTACCGCAAGTCCTAACAGTTGCCGCTGTCAGGACTTTTTTCTTTATCAATCTGTACTCCCTGCCAGAGATACTTGGCACCATCCAACATTGCAATAATCGCCTGTAACATATCCATACAGTCATTTCGCATACCTTCCAATCCATCAGCAGTAAGTGTTACCTCCTGCTGTTCCAGTTGTTTTACCAGTTCTGAGAGATTTGTCTTCATATTCTGCAGTTCCTCTACAAGCTGGTAAATGACCGCTTTCTTTCCTACAACACATGTTCTGTTATAAATGCAGGAATGTACAAAATAATCTTTCTTCTGCATACCGCTTGCAAGTATCTTGGCTTCAATCATTTCCCGCTCTCTGTCCGATACACGAAAGCTGATTGTTGGATGTTTGTGTATTCCGCTCATAACTCGTCCTCCTCATTCTCCAGTTCTAGTCTGTCTGCCAGTTCTGCCTGCTTATTCGGGTATAAATGTGAATAAGTATTTAATGTTGTTTCTATCTTTTCATGTCCCAGCCGCTCCGCTATTGCCAATGGCTGAAATCCAAGCTCCACCAGAAGCGATGCGTGGCTGTGACGCAGATCATGAATACGGATTCTCTTAACCCCTGTTTCCTTTATGCCTCGTACAATCTCATGCTCCATATAAGATTTTGTAAATCGGAACATTCTTTCATTTGACATAATTCCATATAAATGACTGCAATATTCTTTTAGTTCTTCTGCCAGAAATGGTGGAATAGTAATCTTACGATTGCTCTTTGGTGTCTTAGGTGGTGTAATTACATCTTTTCCATCCAATCTCTGATATGATTTAGAAATGCTTATAATTCGTTTTTCCAAATCAATATCTTCATAGGTGAGTGCTAGCAATTCTCCTATACGCATTCCTGTCCAATAGAGAAACATAAATGCCATTCTCGCCTCTGGTTTCTTATCCATAGACGGAAGAAACTGCTTAAACTCCTGTTTTGTCCAGAACTCCATATCATCAGCCTTGCTTTTTCCGATACTTCCTGCTTTCCTGCAAGGATTATCTTTCAGGTCATAATATCTGACCGCATAATTGAATAGTGCTGCTAACTGGTTATTAATACTTTTAAGATAAGTTGGTGCGTACCCCTGCTTAATCAATTCATTCTGCCAAGCCCAGATATCTGAAGTCTTAATCTCACACATCTTTTTCTTTTTGAAATAAGGTGTAACCTTTAAATCAAACACATATCTTTTATTCTTGATTGTGCTTTCTCTAAGCCGGTTCTCCACATCAGCAAAATAGATTTCAACAAAATTCTCAAAGTTAATATCCAAATCTTTTCTCTGCTGTTGCCGGAAGTTACGCTCCCACTCCTCTGCTTCTGCTTTTGTCTTAAAGCCTCTTTTGTTCTTTTTATGGCGTACACCCTGCCAGTCCTCATAATAGAACTGGCTGCGCCATGTTTTACCATTTCTCGTAGCTGGCATATCATCATCTCCTCTCCATTAACCAACTGCCATGCCATAAAATTTTTCTTCAAAATACTTTGTAGGTACCTTGCCTGAAATCACTCGATAGCCTTTTTCTTTCAATTCATTATTAAGACTACGAATGATTTTGTAAGCATATCCTCTTGATACGCCAAGAATCTGTGCAGCTTCATCTGCTGTTACATACATTTTCATCGTATTCTCCATATTGTGTTCTCCTTCCTATTTATATTTCAGTACACTTTTGTGACCTTATTTATCCGTATTATATAGTACACATTTGTGTCTGTTAAGCAATTTAATCAAATTCTTATACACAAATGTGTCCCGTTGTGATAGAATAGGAGTGACAAATCATAAAGGAGCATTTTTTATGACTACTGGAGAAAAGATTAAATATTTTCGCAATATGCGTGGAATATCACAGGAAACGCTTGGTCAATTGTCCGGCATAAATTCCGCAACAATAAAGAAATATGAATATGGAATTCGTAATCCAAAGCCTGACCAGCTTTTAAAGATTGCCAATGCACTAGGCATCAGCATTAACATTTTCATGGATTTTGATATAGAAACAGTTTCTGATGTATTATCATTACTGTTTAAACTGGATGACCAGATCGATATGAAATTTGAGGCAGATAAGGACGATGCGGGCAATTTCAAACCTGCTACTGTTAAGCTGTCCTTTAAGAACAACCTCATCAATAAAAAACTTTGTACCTATATGAAAGCTTTGGAAATTCGTGAAAATATGCTAAATGCTAAAGATGAATATTCAGAAGAAGAGTATGCTGACAGTTTGCAGCATATCAATGAAAATATCGAAGAAATCAAGCAGCATCTGCTTGATGACAATATGGTTGTCAAAAAAGGTACTGACCGCCTTACTGTAAAAATTTTTTAAAATAACCTACATAATATAAAGGAGATTATTCATGGAATATAATATTTATTGTGATGAAAGTTGTCATTTACCACACGATAACATCGATTTAATGGTTATTGGTGGTATCTCTTGTCCTAAAGAGAAGACTGAGTATATTAATAAAGCCATTCGAGATATAAAAATCAGAAATGGTGTATACAAGTTTGCTGAAATCAAATGGACAAAAGTATCAAAATCAAAATATAAAATGTACGAAGAATTAGTTGATTTATTCTTTGATACAAGCTATCTTTCATTTAGAGCTGTTGTTGCTCTTAATAAATCACATTTAAATTATGAAAAATTTCATCTTTCACATGACGATTGGTATCAGCGCATATACTACCTCACCTTACGAGAAATTATTGATATCGGTAATAACTATCATGTTTATGTTGATATTAAAGATACAAAAGGCTCTGATAAAGTCGACAAACTAAAAGACGTATTAAATAATGTCGTTGGATATTTTTATGATGAAACTGTAAAAAATATACAGTTAGTACGATCTGACCAAATTCAATTGTTACAATTAGCCGATTTATTTATCGGAGCAGTAAGTTATGCAAACAGAGGTTTATCAACAAATTCTGCTAAATTACGCTTAATTGAACATATAGAAGAAAAATCCAATCGCATATTGACAAAAACCACACCAAAGGTAGAAGAAAAAATTAATATATTTAAATGGTTACCACAGGAGGAATAATATTATGGATTGTGAACACATACCTCAAATTATAGAATATGATTCCTTTAATGGTAATTATGAAGCATATGAAAATGCTATATATGCAGCGTATCAGACTACCTTTGAAAACCACAATTTCTTTTGGGATGGAAAACCAATTTATCAAAAAAAGCATCCTATGTTTAAAAATAAATCCGGAACATTTTGGCATATTATTTCAAGTGGTGAGTCTGAAGAAAGTCGCATTCCAGATTTTAGAAGATATGAAAGAGTGACTTGGCCTGCACATATACTAAGCTACTGCAAAAATAATTGCAAAAAAATCCTTGTATGGAAAAATAAAAGAAAAAATAAAACTCGTATTCTTCTTTGGTGCCAAGATATTGATTACCTAGTAGTTTTAGATGAACGAAAAAATTTTTATCTATTTTGGACTGCTTATCCAGTTACTCATAATCATACAAGAAACAAACTCATAAAAGAATATCAGGAGTATATTCAAAAACAAGACATATAATGCAAAAGGCGCTTGCTCAACGCAAGCGCCTTCGTTACTCCTTCTTCCTATAAATGGTAGATGAGCTATAATGTGCACACTATATAGTATGCGAAAATATTCTGATATAATACCACTAACATCAAAAAAAGTCAATCTGTTTTTTCTGTTTTTATTATACATAATTTTAGTTCAAAAATCAATACTATTTTTTCAACTTAACTAAAGTACAGTTTACAAGGGACTACACAGGGTAGGTATCTGACGGGAGGGGTGCCGCCAGTCAGATTTTCCATGTGATGTTCAAGCTGTCGCTTGTGGCGGCTATGGTGGTGATCATCAAATCCACCACACGCCGCTTGTCATCAAAAGATACATTCTCCCAGGTATCGAGGTAGCCGGAAATCTGGCTGACCTGTTCCGGGCTGATGGCCTCCACAGTCAACTCCGCTATCCTTGCCAGAAGTTCCTGCTTGCGCCCGTCCAGTTCCGCTATCTTCACATTCACATAGGAGAACAGGACATTGTTTGCCCCCGTCAGACTGTCCACCAGCTTTTCAATCTCGCTGTCTACATGGGCAAGTTCCACTTGCAGGGCGGTGATTTTCGGGTTTGCCTTTGCCGCTTTCTTTTTTCCTGTCAGCGTCTTGTAGCTTGCCAGCTTCTTTACCATCTGCTGATAAACAACCGCTTCCAGTTCCGAAGTGATGATTTTCCCACAGCCAGGACAGCTTTTATTGTCCAGCCGTTTCGTGCAGCGGAGATACTGTTTGCCGGAGGGATTGTAGATACTCATAAGAGCATACCCGCAATTCCCGCACTTGATTTTTCCTGCCAGCCATGTGTGGGTGGCTTTCCGGGCAGACTGGATTTTCATGTTGTTCATCAGCTTCTTGCGGCAGGTCAGCCAGGTGTCGGAGGGGACGATACCCTCATGGGGAGCCAGTACCAGCATTTGGTCTTTTAAGTCGTTTTTCTTGCTGGCCTTTACATCTCGCCCTTGATACAGATAGCAGCCGTTCATGCCCGTAAAATCGGCAACGTCATTGACAATGACTGTACCTTGACTTTTGAAAAATTCGTACACATCAAGGTCTGCCTGCACATAGACAGGATTGCGTAACATCTGCGCCAGCGTGGGGCGTATCAGCTCTTTGCCATGGAACAAAATCCCCTGTTCGGCAAAGTACCGGGTAATGTCCCCGTAGGAAGTTGTGGGCTGGGCGTACATCTCAAACATCAGCCGGATATTGGCCGCTTCCTCCGGGTTTACCACCAGCTTCTTTGTGTTGATACCGTCCATCTTGATAGGCTCCGTATGGAAGCCGTAAGGGGCTTTCCCGCCCATCTTAAAGCCCCGCTGACTGCGGGAGTAGTAAGCGTCCGTTACCCGCTTCTGTATCGTTTCCCGTTCAAGCTGGGCGAACACGATACAGATATTCAGCATGGCCCGTCCCATCGGCGTGGAGGTATCAAACTTTTCCGTAGAGGACACAAACTCCACATTGTACTGCTGGAACAGCTCCATCATGTTGGCAAAGTCCAGAATGGAACGGCTGATACGGTCGAGCTTGTAAACCACGACCTTTGCAATCAAGCCCCGCTTGATGTCCCGCACCAGTTCTTGAAACTTCGGACGGTCTGTGTTCTTGCCGCTGTACCCTTTGTCTGTGTATTCCTTGCAGTTACCGCCTTTCAACTCGTATTTGCAAAATTCAATCTGGCTTTCAATGGAAATGCTGTCCTTTTTGTCTACCGATTGTCTTGCATAGATTGCGTCTATCCGATTGTTCATATTGTCGCTCCTTTTCTTAAAAAAGAAACGGAGCTGCTGACAGTTCTATTATACCGCCAGCAGCCCCGCAAATCAATGATGGGTTTGGAAAACCTTATGTCCCGGCTTCCTCACTCTCCCGCTTGTCGGCGTACTTGCGGAACACCTCATAAAGCTGCTGTTCCAGTTCCCGGCGTTTGGCTGCTTCCTGTTCCGGCGTGAACACCGGGGAGAGATTTTCCAGTGTGATTTCCTTTCCCTGAAAAGTCACGATTTCGATTTCCTTTTTGTATCTGATATTACTTATAAGATCACCTTTCCTTTCCATGCTGCCGCTGTTGCCGTTTCAGTTCCGCTAAAATCTCCGGCGGGATACGGTCAACCAGCCGCCGCATATCGTCCAGTTCGCTTTTTAACTTCGCCCGTTCCATCGTGTCATTCATCTTGCCTTTTTCGCTGGCCTTTGCCCTGACTTCCAGCTTTTCATTTTCCGCTAACAAGTCATTGATTGTGACCTTGTATTTTTTCAGTTGCCCGGAGAAGTTCTCCATCTGCGGAAACCACTTTTTCAGCATGGAGAGGGCTTCCTCTTTCTTCTTTCCGGCGTTCAGCGGGGTAATGCCGGAGAGAACCGCTTCAATGGCCCTCGCCTGTTTGGAGAGGTTGACCGCCTGTTTGAACAGCCGGGTGGGGATATGCTTCCGGCCCGTCTTGCTGGCGCTTTCCCCACGCTCCAGGTCGGGGTACTGCTCCACCATACAGGCGTGAAAATCGTCCTGCCACTTCGTCAGATTGGCCCGGTTGCCGATAATTTCTTTGGCGCACAGGCGGTTGTCCTTTGTCAGCGGCACAAAGACCAAGTGCAGATGGGGCGTTTTTTCATCCATGTGTACCATAGCCGAAACGATGTTCTCCCGGCCCACCCGGTCAATGAGGAAGTCCGCCGCCCTCTGGAAGTAGGCCGCTATCTCCTTTGGGGACTTGCCCTTGAAAAACTCCGGGCTGGCGGTAATCAGCGTGTCCACAAACCGAGTGCTGTCCTTGCGGGTGCGGCATCTGGCCTGCTCGATGCGGCTCTGAATGAAATGGTAGTAGCGGCCATCCGGCTTGACGATGTGGAAATTGTACTTGCTCCGGCTGGTGTCAATGTCCGGGTTGCTGGCGTACTGCTCCTTTTTCCGTTCATGGTGGGCTTCCAGCGGCCCCGCCGGGTGGCCCTTGTGCTTCTCAAATCGCAAAATTGCGTGTTGTGCCATTGAACTCCTTTCCCCATTCCATTCCTTTCCGGCGGGTTTTCCCGCCGAAAATATCTCTGATAGGATTGGAATGGAATGAATGTAAATAGATGGTTTTAATCTCTGTATTTCTATATACCGTCAGATTTCCGTACTTCAAGAGGATTGATTTTCGTACTCGCCAAGTACGGTTTTCAGCCCTCCGGCGTACCATAACCGGATTTCTTGAAGTCGGTGTTTGGAACCGCTTCATAGGATTTCGGGTAAATGCGGTTGGGTTTTCCACAGCCCTGTTTCTGGATTTCCACCAGCCCCGCATACTGCAACTCCCGCAGGGTGTTGACCGCTTTCTGCCGCCCGCAGCGGAGCAAAGCGACCACCTCGCAGATGGGGTAGTACAGGTAGACCCGCCCGTACTCGTCCGCCCAGCCGTTCTTCCGGGACAACTCCGCCCGGCGCAGGACAAAGGCATACAGCACCTTCGCTTCGTTGCTCAAGGGCTGGAATGTGGGTGCTTCAAAAAGGAAATTGGGGAGCCGGGTGAAACTGAACGCCTTTTCCGGCTGGTGAATATAAATCGTGTTTGTCATAGCGTGTTTTGTGGACGGTTAGAGGCCCGTTTTCCGGGGCGAATGATAAATGATACCAGCCGCCCCGGTTGAGGGCTTGCGGAGCCTTGCAAATCAAGGCTTTTCCCGCTCTTAACTGTCCACAGCAGACCTCCTTTTCCGTTCACTTTCTGTTTTCTGCCGCCTGTGAACTCTGGCGGCGCAGTCCGGGCAGTATTTGCCCCGGTTGGACTTCGGGACGAACACACCGCCGCACTCCGCACAGCGTTTCAAGTCCCTGTCCCGGTAAATCTCCGCTTCCAGCGTCCTGTCCAGCGGCAAGACCGCCCAGCGGAACCACTTGCAGCAGACGGAGAACGAAATCATCTGCGGACAGGCGCAGGTGTCGCCATCGTCCAGCGCAAGGCAGTTTCCGTCCTCGCAGTTGCAGCACTCCCGGCGTATCAGGCCGCTGGCTCGTCTCTTCTGGGGCGGGGTTATGCGGTAGGGGGAGCCGTCCGGCCTGTGTTCCAGCGGCGGCAGGTGTTGATAGGGTCTTTTGCTCATGCGTCTCTCCGTTTTCTTTGGCGTGTTCTGTTTCCAAGGTGCTTGTCCATCGATGAACTATCCCAAGTCTACACCTTTTTGACCGCCTGTGCCGTATATCCAAGAGGTAGGAAATCAGCCTGAAAAACTCCCTATTTCCACGCTCTCGGATTTGTGATATAATCAAAAAAAGATAAAAGACAAATTCAGCTTTCTGGTCTTCTTGCACAAAATAAAGGAGGAGCTATTATGCAAATTGTTTATATTCCAAGCGAATCAATGTCTGTTCAAGGTAAAAAAGATGAAATCTATAAAAGATATGGGAAAGACTGGAATATTAGAGAACAGGGAGGAGGTAACGGAAATTGGTTGTTGACCAGAAAAAGTGATGTGCTTGTAGATGGAAAAAGTTATCGTACTTTTGTACTTGAACACTACGGTAAATCCAAGCTGACAGCGAAGCTTGTTGATAAATTTCGTGAAGATGTAGCAAATGGTAAAATAAAACTGTAAATGCCTATGCCGTTATGCTATGAGCATAGTACATAGCATAACGGCTTCTCTTTCGTTGAGCTAGCAAGGAGGGTGAATATGTCTTTATCCATACAAGAGCGATTAAAAGACCTACGTGTGGAGCGTGGCTTGACGCTGGGGCAGCTTGCGGAGCAGACCGGGCTTTCCAAGTCTGCGCTGGGCAGTTACGAAACGGAAGACTTCAAGGACATCAGCCACTATGCCCTTATCCGGCTGGCGAAGTTTTACGGTGTGACCGCTGATTATCTGCTGGGGCTGTCTGAAATGAAAAATCACCCAAACGCCGATCTTGCAGACCTGCGTTTGAGTGATGAAATGATTGACCTGCTGAAAAGCGGGAGGATAGACAATACCCTGCTGTGTGAGCTGGCGGCGCACCCGGATTTCCCCCGGCTGATGGCTGACCTTGAAATCTATGTGAACGGAACGGCACTGAAACAGGCGCAGGGTGCAAACGCCATAGTGGACACGATGAGCGCAACTGTTATAAAAAAGCATAATCCTGGCATGAGTGATACGCAGTTAAGACAGCTTATCACCGCCCATATTGATGAGGACGAGTTTTGCCGCTATGTGATACAACGGGACATAAACGGGATTGCCCTTGCTCTGCGGGAAACACACAAGGACGATTTTTTCAGCGTCCCAGAGGATAACCCGCTAAAAGAAATGCTGGAAACTGCTGGTGAAATCGTCAGCCAGGACAGCGACACGGAACAAGCGTACTTGGCGTTTATCTGCAAACGGCTCAAGCTGAATTTTAGGAAGCTGTCAGTAGAAGAACGGAAGTGGCTGAAAAAGATTGCGGAAAAATCCGACTTGCTGAAGAATCCAAAACCGCAGAGAGGACGAAGATAAAAAATGCCTGAACGGCGGTTCTGGTTTTTCAGAACCACCATCCAGGCATTTTGTTTAGTAATAGAAAAAGGTGCAGTTGATTATTGCGTATTGTCAATCTCTCTCAAACCGGGTAGTAAAAATACGGCAAGCGCAACGATGATAATGCCAATTCCGCAAATGACAAACCATTTCTCAACTCCCAGCCGCTCCGCCAGAGGCCCGGAAATGACAAGGCCAAACGGCATGGCGAGGGAAGCGGCGCTTGTCAGTAGAGAAAAAACTCTCCCCAGATATTCTGGTTTGACCGTTTCTTGAAAAATCGCATTTTGCACACCGTAAAATGGAGCGGAAATTCCCATAACAGTACAGCACACAACAAAGACAAGAAATGCGTCTGGCGGCAAAAGCCCGGAGAGCATATTGCTAACGCCCATCAGGAGAACGGAAAGACCGATGGTGTACCGCCGTTTCTTAAAACCGCCCCAAATGCTCAGAATGACTCCGCCAAGCAGCATACCAACCGCAAAAGCAATTTCAGCGGCAGAGGCATGGGCCGGTGTTCCTTTGAAGTATGACATACAGATGAGAGGAAAAAGCGTACTGATTGGCATATAAAAGAACATATAAATTACACCAATCCAGAGCAGAGCAAAGAGGCCCCTGTTTTGCTTTAATACCACATACCCCTCTTTCATATCCTGTAAAAACTGTTGTCTTTTCGTTTCTGGACATAGTTCAGGCGTTGGTATGGACGAAATCGCAACAGTCACACAGGCAAGGATTGCACCCACAATATCTAACAATATAATTGCATTAAGAGGCCAAACAGCATATAAAAACGCTGCGGCAGCTGGACTGATAATCGCACTTACTGCTTGCATGGTCTGCGTGTAACCAGCGCATTTTGTAAGTTCCTCTTTTGGCACAATCATAGGTGTTGCTGCGCTGAATGCTGGAGAATGAAAAGCAGTTCCCGCACTTCGGATTAACAGGACAACCATAATAGACCATACGGGCAATTCCATGTAAAACGCCACCAGCGCCAGAATACCGCCAGCGGCGGCAATTATCAAATCCGCACCAATCATTACGCTTTTACGGCTGTGCCGGTCAACAAAAGCACCTGCAAACGGGCCTAAACAGGCTTGCGGCAAAAATCCAATCAGTGTTGCCGCCGTCAATATGATTGCAGAATTAGTTTTCGCAACCAAATAAAAGATAATGGCCATTTGCAAAATACCGCTGCTAATAAAGGATATTGCTTGTCCGGCAAGAAGTGTAAAATAAGTTTTTCTCCATGAATTGTTGTTTTGGGTCATAATGCGAACCTCCTTTTTTATTGCATTGTTCCTTTGTTTCTGCAATAAAAAGCAGGCGTTGTCCCACAGAGAGGGCAGACGCCTGCATAACAACAAAGCACGAAAAAACACCACGATACAGTTCAAAGACTGCTCGTGTCAAACCTACGTGTTCCTTTGCATACGCACGCAAAAAAAGCCCACCATCATGTGGAAAGGTACTTCTACTTTTTATTGCTTATTAGCGTACACAAATTAACACACGTAAGCCTCCTTCCAATCTCAAACTGTCGCACAGTATAACACACATCCGATAGACTTGTCAACCATTTTTAACCTTGTTTTCCATCTTGTTTTTCCATCTCTTACGGGCAGTAGCAAAGCCAGGCGAGCCAGTCAACGGTCAAGATGAACGGCGCTTTCAGCGCCGCCGTTGACAGTCTCGCCCGTCTTTGCTAATGGGTAATCAAGGCGGGAAAGCCATTTTAGGGCTTTCCCGCCCATTTCAATTTTGGGAGAAGAAAGGCCCCAAAATGAACGAGTGCGGCCAAACACTTTTAGGGATTGGCCACCTTGTCCACCCATCCAGCGGGGCGGCGGGGAACGGTCAAGGCCGGGCGTCAGCCCATTCATTTCAGCCTTGACGGTTTCCTGCCGTCCTGCTACTTTTCCCGGAGTGTGGCCACACATCTGGTCACGGTGTCCAGAGCTTTGGGACTTTTTGTCCCATAGGCCGGGGGCGGAGGACGAGGGACGGGGGCTTTCATAATACGCCCTGTCTGCTGCTGAAATCAGCCCTTTGTTTCCGGCTTACCAGCCCCAAACAAAGCCCTGCTTTCCTGCCGCGTCAAATGCCCTTGCCCTCCCCGGCGGCAACGGTATTTTCAGGGCAACGCCGACAGAGCGTATAACACACTACACTTTGCTCCGCAAAGTCGTGTGCCAAATGGGGCGCTGCCCCCTTTGGAAACCCCCGCAACAAACAGGTGCTATGCACCCAGCCGGGAGCATAGCGCCGTTTGTTGTCAGCAGCCCGTTTCACGGTCTGCGTGTAGTTCCTTGTAAACTGACCTAATGGAATGTTATAATAACACAAATCTATGCATATAGCAATATTAAAACTTATTATTTTTTCCCAATTATGACAACATGATTACTTGCTCCTAAAATTGATTGTTCCCGACATACACTATAGTGATAGTCACACCATGTTTTGAACTGATTTTCATCCCACTTATCAACTTTTTTCGATAAAAGAGGGGCTAACCCATCTTGAGCAAAATGGTCTACAATTTTTAATCTATATCTTTGGTAAATTGATTCCATTTCTTCTTTTGATGAGTAATATTTATCGGGAGTATCCCAAAGTTTGTGTAAACCTTCAAATTGATGTAAGATAGACTTACCAGTTTGGAGGTTTATTTTATGGC